>DAIPKY010000317.1:0-1787 GCA_036769505.1 Nitrososphaeraceae archaeon | reverse complement strand
AGCCACAAATTATAGATAAAAATTATATTAAAAATTACGGAAGAGATGTAAAGGACATGTTGACACAACCAGGACTTGGAATAGATATTGATCTCATAACATTACCAGCGGTAAAATTTATTTTGAGTACTTTATTAGCAGAAAAAGACATAGACGAATCATTCAAATCTGATATTTATTATTGGTTTAATAAGAATATACCAGATCGTAAAGTAGAAACGTTTGTCCTATATCAGGAAGACCGTATATTAGAAAAGATACCCGACTGCAATATATGTTCAAAAATCATTTCAAAAGTGGATTAAATTGCACGACTCTTTTGATGTATTAGGAAACGGCGATAGGAGTGTACAATACGAGGCAAATGAGATAGCAGGGGCATTCAAATTGAATAGCAGATGGAAGTTTCACATTATGGATAATGGTAATACGGGGGTAGTACTTGAATTACCTGTGACCCAACTACAGATTGAAGGAAATTTTGAAAAAATATACTTTACTTTTCTAATAGAATATGTACATGATTATCCTTTGTCTCCTCCTAAAGTACATATAATTGAACCTAATCTTGATCCAGCACAAACTCCCCATATGTTCATTGACAATACTATGTGTTATCTAAAACCTGATGAAGATTGGTCAAGTGACTATAGCTCATATGATGTAGGATTAATGATAAAGTCTTGGATATTTGCTTATATAAAATGGAAACAAAAGGGGGTATGGGGCTGGGAAGAACATCAAGAACCTCAAATTGAACCATCTAGACCAGCCTAAAACCCAAATATGATTTAATTTTAGAAAAATATCCTTATTTTATCATGATAAACATTCATCCATCCATCTTAGAAAGGGTCTTTAATAATTTCCTCTAATCTTAGAGTCTATTAAATCATTACATTTGAATTGAACTAACGCCATTTTATTATTTTTTATTTAATAACAAAAAATTATTAATTTAATTACATTTCATACGCAAAACATAAAAAAATAAAATAAAGATTGTTTATGACTCCAAAATAATTTTTTGTTTTGAATAGTATTATCAAATATGTTAGTTTCCCAGAACTATCCTTAATGACGATTGCACAAAAGAGTTTGTGGTAAATATAATACAAGAATGTAAAATAAACAAAGGACGAAAATTGATGTCAAATTTGTTTCATATCCCACTCGCCCCATTGTATACGTGGGTTCATATACTTTGAGTTTGAGATTATATCTCGTAAAGGAAGGAGGAAAAATAAGATAATGCCACTGAAACTGTCTACAGCAATAGGAAAAATCCAAAATATTCCTAATATCAAGAATATTGAGATAGTAAATGAGTTTCTTGAATATATGAGAAGTAATGGTTCCTCTGAACATCATCAAAATAATAATTTAAAAGTTGGAATAGCATTTGGCAATTTTATTTGTAAGAACAATTCCTTTTATGACATTAACAAAAAACAACAAGTTTTAGAATTTCCTAATACTAAAGTTAAAAGCTATGATGAAGATCATGACAAGAGATGGATGGATGGATAAATAACTAATTAGAACAATTACTCAATCGTTTAAGACTATTTTTTAAATGGTTATACCATCATGATATGAAATTGACCATGACAAATGGTAAACTCGAATCTGTTAAAGAATAAAAAAGCAAACGGATATCAATATATTTGATTCCTTATTCTCATTGTTAAAGAATCTTTATTTATCAGTAGTCCGTATTATTATTACATGGACTACTATCAATTCTCTATAATGATATCAATTTTAGATAGGCATTTATGCCATTA
>DAIPKY010000100.1:0-5397 GCA_036769505.1 Nitrososphaeraceae archaeon | reverse complement strand
TTTTTCCTATTTTTAAATTATTATCAAAATTAGTTTTAATTACACCAGGTTCTATAAGTATAACCTTTATTCCAAATTGCTCTATCTCATAAGCCATAGATTCAGATAAACCTTCTAATGCAAACTTTGAACTTACATAAGCAGAAGTAAGAGGAAACCCTATTTTACCAGCTATTGAGCTTATATTTACTATTGTCCCACATTTTTGATTTCTCATTATTGGTAATACTGCTTGTGTCACTCTTATAACACCAAATACATTAGTTTCATATTGTTCTTTAAATTCTTCAATAGAAAGCTCTTCAAATGCTCCTACTAATGCATATCCTGCATTATTAACTAAAACATCTATTCTTTCTTGTTCATTTGTTATCTTATTAATTGCTTCTTTAACAGATTCATCAGCAGTGACATCAAGCTGTAAAATTTCCAAGGATAATTTTTCTTTTTGTTTTAAATTAGTAATTGCTTTAGATTTATCAAGGTTACGCATTGTAGCATATGTATAAAAGCCATTTCTTGCTAATAACAAAGAGGTTTCAAATCCTATTCCAGTAGAACTGCCCGTAACTACTGCAACCTTCTTATTTCTGTCACTATTCATTTACTATTATCTCATTATAATTAAGCTAAACAATGCGTTAATACTTTTCATTGACTAAGTTATCTACTAGATAATTATATAGATATTTAGATACTGCTTGTCAATTAGCCTACGTAAATAGACTCCATGTAATTGAGATTGTATAAAATAAAAGTAACGATAAAAGGAGAGAATCTATCCATATTCTATTAGATTAGATATTCATCTTTCACCCTTACTATTTTACTTTTTTTTATAGTGCTCATTAAAATTATTAATTAGTTATTATAGTTTAAAAATAAAACGACCAACAATATAGGAAAAGGCAAAGGATCAAAAAAACGAATACTATTTTCGTTTGATATTTTTTATTTGTTGTTATAAACTAAACTATAAAGACAAATTTTAGAAATACTCATCTTCTTTTAGCATTCTATATTTTAGCCCATCTTGTTTAACTTTAAAATATTAATATAATTTCATTAAAACAGAACATATTTATTACTTTATCACTACAGTTAGGCCTATAAAATGATAAATTTATCTATACATTCGCTCTTTGAATGTATTAGATGTTTGACTCCTTATCATTTTTAAATTATTTTCTATATTCTCAGCTTCTTTAATCAATGGCTTTATTTCACAATACGCTTCAGGAACAATTTTGCTTACAACCTGAGCAACATTTGCTGCTGCTCTAAAATCAGGGATTCCAGATATAACATCAACTACAAATACAACTACATCAATATTCTTCCAATTTGATTCATTTAAAAGAACTCCAGGAATTCCGTTAATCGTTCCATTTTTAAAAGACAAAATTCCTATATCATTTAATTCCTTCATTATACTTAGGGAATTCGACATCACATAGAGCGCAGGCTCTTTTTTTGTTCTACCTTCTTTTTCAATTTCCCTAGTTGCAACACTTATTATTGTTTTACATTTATTATAATTGGACCAATTCAATATCGTATGAGCAATTTGTCGATGGGCTGATGATTCTAGAATTGCTTCAGAAACAAAGAATGCTAACTTTTTCTCTTCATTTGCATAGATTCTTGCTGGAAAATTTGGTTTAGCATTATAAATTACTGAGAGAGGAGGAAAAAGAGGAGAATCGAGAATACCCACTAATTCAGTTTTTAAGGAATTGATAAAACATCCAATTGCTATAGTACTAGTAAGACCAATACCGTGGAACCCATCAAATACAACACCTCCTTCAATATTAATTTCCTTTAATTTTCGAATTTCAATTATTGGTTCGATATGCACGAATAATTTTATAATTCATTATTTTAAACTGTTTGCTTTAATGTTCTAAACGTATAGGTTGTTTCATCTTGATATAAGCATTAGAGAGCTAAAAAATACCTAAGTGAATCTATTTTCATCTCATGTTAATATTGAAACTCCAATTTAGACATTATTTATTCCAGTTTAATTAATAGTAATAATATAAACTCAAATATGTAATATATTTTTACTATAAAGTAATACGTAATTTTAAATAATTGTCCTCAATAGTAAGATGGTTATGATATTCTAAAATTTCATCACTAGGGATGGCTTCTTAACTAGAACCATATCCTTCATCATTAAATTAAAGTATTACGAGTCAAGAAAAAAAGAAGAGAATAGTTGTGTCAAAGCTTTAGATTGAAATCTTGATTGAATTAATGTATGATTTGAAAGATTTTCCATATCACGAGTTGAGGGACTGCTGTTTGTCCTATATTGGTTTCAGATGGTTGGATGGGAAAGAAAACATAAGCAAGCAGCAAAGCTAGTATACCAATAATAATTACTATTAAACCAATAAGAAAAATAAAGTTTTCTCTATCAGACCTATTAGCAAAAATTTTCATAATATATATAGTTAAACCAATTTAATTAACATTATCATCAAAACTTTAGATTTACAAACATAAAATATACAAATCTTTTCTATTCATCATTTTTATTTTTATATTACAGGTTTAATATTGTTCAAGACTAGGTTTGAGCTTCAATATATAGATATTAGGGATAACCTTAACATTCACTTTTATTTTTACCAACAATCAGAAGATACTAAAAAACATACTTTTTACATTATTCTGTTGTTTATGAAGATTCATCGGTGAGCATATTCTGAACTACAATAAAGCTAACATACCAATAAAAAAGACTAAATCCCCCACACGCAAATTTTAATGTTTTTTTATAAAGCCTTCTGGAGCTATCTAAGATCATTAACTAAGACTGTATCTTGTTCAATATAATTATTATAAAAGATTAAGTAAATAAAAATATAATTCTATCAATTTAAAAATAATTATGCTTTTACAAGTTAAGGTATATTAAAAAAATCGTTTATTTTAGACATTAGAGTTATTTTTAAAAATGAAAAATCCAGAGAATGAATTGTTGACAAAATTTACATACAGACAATTATTATTTCCTTATAAATAAAACATAAATTTTGTTATATTTTTTAATTTGCATATGATATGTAGAATGTTTTACTATAGTTATCTTACCTTTTCGTGTGGTATTAATACTAAAATAAGTAAATCATTTATCTAATAATATGGGAAATAGAAGTAGAACAGAAATAGTAGGTAATATTCTTGATGCTGCAAATGGAGGAGCAACCAAGACAAAAATTATGTACAAATCGTTTATAAGCTATAACCAATTAAAGGAATATCTTTCTGTTTTGATAGAAAACAATCTAATAGAATATCGTGATGGCACTCAAACATTCAAGACTACAGAAAAAGGATTATTCTTTCTTAAAACGCATAACGAAATAGGAGAATTATTACAACAAACTACTCTAGAAAATAACTAATTTAATTAACTAAAATTTGGGTAGCATCTAAAGATTATCTGATATCTGTGGAGAATCAATAGTCATCTGTGATACAAGCTATATAATAATGAGTGATAACAGGGGGTGTATGTTATGATATTTCATCACCAATTACTTTATTTTATACAACTTATAATGGCCATCAATAATATATCAAATAATTATTTATTTCAAAAACCCCTTATCTTTTTATGCTATAAACAATTATAATAAAATGACTAATTCTTAAAATTATTTAATTCAAAACATGATTATATTATTAAAAGTGAAACTAACCTTTTTTTCTTTGTGATGAATCTTTTTCTACTATAATAATGTGTATTGTAATGTAAAATGTTTGGAATTACTATTTTTTACCTATTAAATCTTCATCCTAGAACCTTCTTATAAATTCAATATTGACTGGAATATTTGCATTAATGCTCCAATCATATCCATTGCTTCTAGACATTCATAATTTAATCAAACTACTAAATCTAAATCCTTGTTCTTTTTTGTATAATACGAGAGGCATATTTAATGAATATTCTTTTATTATAATAGTTAAGAACTATTAAACAAGTTTTTTTAAAATTTAAAAAGATTTGGGGAATTTCAAACTAATAATATGTATATTTAGAGTTTAAAAAACCTAGATAATATTTTTAAAAGTAAATACTAACTAAAAGTATATTTAAAAAGATATTTTATCAAATTAAAAGAGCATAAAGAAAGAATTCTGAGAAATTAATGAGAAACAGATGGAACTTCTAATCTTTTCTTTTGTTTTTGTTCATATATTTTCCTTTTTTCATCAATTTTATTATCTATATATTTCTTAAAATCAACAGAATGTCTAAATAAAGCGTGAAATTCTATATTGTTTTCTTTAAACAATTCTTCTGCACCTTGTTCCCTATCAATTATACAAATTATTCCTGATACTTCCATGCCTAATTCTTTTATTCGATCAAGCGTTTTATTTATTACACTTTTTCCTGTAGTTATTACATCATCCACTATTACAATTGGCGATAATGGATTTCCTTCAAAAAAAGCAAATGGGCCATCTGATTGAGGTCCATGTTTTTTTGGTTCTTTTCTTACAAAGAATGCCGATAGTGGATCAGATTCAGTTAAAGAACTCTTCAAGCATATTGCGGTAGCCAATGGAATTGAACCTGTTTCCAGTCCACCTACAGATTTAACTTTAAACTTTCTAACTTCTTTTAATAATAAATCGCTAATAATATCTAATCCTTCTGGATCTAAAATACAATTTTTAGAATTATAATAGTAATTGCTAAATTCTCCACCAGAAAGCTTAAATGGTTTATCATAATCAGATATTAGTATTGCTTTTTGTTTTATAAGATTTTCCAATATCTTTTTATTATTCACTAAATTTTCGCCTCCCTTTCTCTAATATATATTATATTAAATATTATCTATCCTTTTCTTTTGCAAATTATAGATTAAATTTAGTAAAAAGTATTACCTTATTATTTTTCAACTATAGATTGCTTCTTCAATAGTAATCATTAGATTTTACGTTTAAAGTTCTTCAATATTCCTTGACGATATTCTGAGGAAACATACGTTATTACTACATTTTTTGTCTCCTATGTAATGAATTAGATTTGGATAATAGTATTAGATATGGAAACGGTAAAAAATAGACATTCAAGTTACATTTTCTAATCTAATAAGGGTTTTTTAGATTACCAAAAGTTGTATAATAGAGATGAAAAATAAAGAGGATGAATTAATACAATACAAATTTAAAAATTAAAATGAAATAAAAGGATTTAAGAGGATAAAATATTATAACTTTATATTTATTTAATTAATTTTCTCCGGAAATTATGAACATGCAACTGATACTATACGATAATATCAACATTTTATTAAATAAATAAATGATGTTTAATTAAGAGATTCACCACTTGCAACTATATTATAATCACCAAGTTTA
>DAIPKY010000316.1:0-1796 GCA_036769505.1 Nitrososphaeraceae archaeon | reverse complement strand
CTTGATTTTTTTCCAGCCAAAGCATATGGACACGGTTTGAGTAAAGATGAATCTTTTCCTATTGATATTTCTGGAAGACAAATTGCAATAGAAGGTCTGATAAAACCATCATTCTTGAATGAGGGTAACCAGCAACCTACGTTAACAATTCGTATTTTTGATAAAAAAACTAATGAAACTATAAGTGATATTAATCTTAGAATAATTGTAACCTTTAAGAATCAAACGATATTAGACCAATCATTTCATTCATTAGACGGAATAGTTTCAGCAAAACTTATTCCTGCCAAAGATTCAATAAATCATGAAATAATAAGTAAAGAACCACAACAACATTTATCAAAAAACAATCCAATCCAAGTAAGCTTAACAAATCCAGTTACAATTAAAAGTAAACTTCTCTCTGATGGTGGATTATATAATATAGCAGTTATTCTTGAAAAAACAAGCAAAGGAATAACAATATACTCGGATCAAAAAATTAATTTATTTATAAGTATAGGAAAAACCTTTCCTTTTGTAATAACGGAATCTGGAGACAGTAGAAGTAATAACAATAATGATAATGGTAACCTTACTCTACAGGTTAAAACCTTTTACGATGAGATCCAAAATTTTTCTTTTAATGAAGAAAATTCAAAAATTTCATTTAAAATGCCCTTTAAATGGAATTTAGATTATGTAAACCAGATTCTTACCTTGCATGAAGAGATCATAGTACCAAAATCTTATAGCCCCTTATCTACAGTTTCGTCATTTATAGGTACACTGAATGGTATGAAAATTCCACCAAATACAATATTAATAGATGATTATTCAGATAAAAATAACAGGATTGTGCATATTGTTATTACAACTTTCAAATTAAAAGAATATGCTAAGCAAATTGTCGAAAAAGGAGGAAATTCATATGCTATATTTGAATTGGAACCGGTTAAAACAGTGTAGTAATACTACTGTTATAACTTCTTATACCACAAAAAGTTGAAAATATTCATTGCTGACTGTTTAGTACATACAAAATAATTGTAGGTCAAATAAAAAGTAGACGGTAAAAATACAACTAACTATTGTTTTTTTACATACAAATCCTTTTAAAAAATCTAAATTATTATATATAACGTATTTTCTTTGTTTATTACTTTGAAATCTATTATTAAATCGATTCTTTTAGGACTAAATGTATTATTGGTCCTTACAATAGCAACAACTACTGTCTATAATCCTCAATTTCTCTTGAATAATAACAGTATAATGGCATATGCACAACAAATTATGGGAATGCCTCCAGGTGGAATGGGTATGGAGCAACAACAACCAGGCCCAGGCCAATATGCCGGAGGGACAATTTCTAGTATTCAAAATGATGAAAGTGGGGCCCCTGCTTGGATATTATCTGGCCTATGGAAAGGTGCTTTAACTAATACTGATAAATCAAGTCAAGATTTTTCGACACCAACTGTTAGCAATAATAATAACGATAACCTTCCAACCGCTACCTTTGAGGCAGAATTTGATATGGTTATGTTAAATGGATCTGCATTGCATAAACATAGTATCTATAACTTTACACTTGTAGACATTTCAAAGATAGATGATAAAAATTATCAAGCCAATGGAACTGCTACAGTAACTATGAAAAATGGACCTGTAAATAATGTTCCACTTAGTATAAAATCAATGAATAATAATGTCATAAGTATTTGGGTTGACCCTACTAAGGTAAATAATCACTTTGGAAATACTCCAATCTTTGGACTGATTCAACAAGATATAGTGATAAAGAAATAGGGAAA
>DAIPKY010000315.1:0-1806 GCA_036769505.1 Nitrososphaeraceae archaeon | reverse complement strand
TTGTCCTCCTCCTGCTGTTTGGTTACCTTGTTGTTGTCCTCCTCCTGCTGTTTGGTTACCACTTTGGGTTTCTTCCCCTAATTTTTGAAGCAGGGGGGTAGTATCATTACTAGTACGAGTGTCGGTATCATTGGTTATACTTTCCAGCTCCTGAGCACTTTCAATATCTGGTTTTCCTGAAGTATAAGGACCAGTACTACTGCCTGTTTGACCTTGTTGATTTTGTGAATTGTTTTGTGTTTGACCTAATACGGGATTGGATAAAACAGTAGAGACTATTCCGATTGATAATAATAGGAAAATATAGTTTATTCTATAACTATTTTTCATGTTAATAATAGTGATTTAAACTATAAAACAATTACCATTAAAATTTTACTTTCCAATTAAATTTATATTAGAAAAAATTTTAAAAAAAACCTGATTAGAGTAAAAGCAAAATTATTTCAAGCAAAATTAAGTGCTCCATACATAATGACCAATACAAAATTTACTAGGTAGTCATCCATTGATAGCATTATTTGAGCAATAGAAATAGGTAGGGTACTAATTAGATCAGAAACCTATAGATACACTACAAATCAATTTAAATTAGTTATTAATTATCATAAATATATATAAAAGAAAAATTATCATATATTATTAGATATTATTGACCATATTAGGAAACATTGTTTAAGAGAAAATAAAGAGATTGTTAATTGATCATGGAAAAACTGTGGTTAATATATTTTATTGTATTATTAATATTATGAAAAACAATATTAAAATTATTCATGAAGACCTAAATGCTGGGGGCGGAAGTGAACGCCTAACCATAACTATGATGGAGGCATTAAATGAAATGGGTTTTAATATTGATTTAGAAACTATAACTATGCCCGATTGGAATCAAATTAAAAAATGGTATGGAAAATTTTCAGTTAAAATAGGCAAAATTAAAAGAATAGATCTTTCTAATGTTATTGGTTTTTCTGAATTCGCAGTTAAAGATAAAAAAGAAATAACATTAGAAGAAGAAAAATATAGTTTAATAATAAATACTCATGGTGACATCTTACCCTATTATAATTCAAATAACTCTAGAAAATCAAAAACAAAACTAATTACCTATTGCCATTATCCGCTCACTCCTAGATTGATCCATCAGGGATCTTATAAAAAATTTTTATCGAAATTCTTACAGAATGGTTCCCTCTATCCAGAACATTATTTCCATTTGAAGGAAAAAGAATTACTTTACAGAATATTATCCACTTATGATCTTATGATGAGAAATACAATAATTATAACAAATTCTGAGTTTAGCAAGCAGGCAATAGAAAAAGACTATGGAAAAGTAGTCTTATCTATATTAAGTCCACCTGTTGATGTGCAGACTTATAGAAATGTTGCTTTGAGTAATTCACCGAGAGAAAATATAATAATTGTTATATCGAGGTATAGTCCAGATAAAAAAATAGAAACAGCTATTAAAATAGCGCGAATATTACACAAAATCTTAAATTTTAAAATGATTATTATTGGGAATATACTTCCAGAGAACTATGACTATTATAGGTATTTACAAGCTCTAATACACATGTGGAGACTAAATGAGACTGTAAAATTACAGTTCAATGTTCCACTTAGTTATGTTTTAAAATTGATTGCAAGATCGAAGATTTTATTACATCCGACCTTCGAAGAACCATTTGGTATATCTGTAGCAGAAGGGATGAGTGCTGGATTAATTCCAGTTGTTCCATTCAAAGGCGGTAATACTGAATTTGTTCCAAAGCGGTTCCATTTTAAAACAGAAGAAGA
>DAIPKY010000314.1:0-1811 GCA_036769505.1 Nitrososphaeraceae archaeon | reverse complement strand
TCTTGTCTTTTGATATTGTTTATATATTTAACCATATAATTGAAGGAATTACTTAAGACTGAAAGTTCATTCTTATTATTACTACTATTATTACCTTTGTTTTGACTGATTATTACATTAAGGTTTTCTCCATTTATTTCTGTTATTGAGGAAATTAAAGATAGTATTGGTTTTAATATCTCTCTAGTAAGGTAAAATACAAAAGCAGTAGTAACTACAATTATCAAAATTGTAAAGACTTTTTGAATAAACAATGAAGATTCTGAATTACTTTTCAAATAATCACTTAATTTTGTAACTAACAGATTTGAGGAATCCACTAAAGATAGTGCTTCTGTTTCTAGTTTTGATGCTTCTTTATGTTTGTCTATGGAGGTTTTGGAATTAGTTATCCCATCGGTTGATTTAATTATCTTGTTGGCTACGTTTGTTTGAAGTGAAACCCATTTCTGATAAATAATATTCCAATCTTCTAAAAATTCTCTTGGTAATGGTTTTAATTCTATTCCTGATATTATGTTTCCACCTTGTCTTAATGCCAAGAGATTTGATTCTAATTGATTTATCGCAGAGTTAATTTGAGAACTACTTTTAGTTTTCTCTTCCAATAAATTTTCTGAGATGTGATACATCAAATTAGAGGTAAGAAATCGATTCTTACCTGCAATATTTATTGAATTTCCTAAATATGTCATTTGTGATTGATAATAAGAAACTATAACAAAATTAGCAATAACAAGAACAATCAGAATTAAAACAAATATTACTATTTTAGAACCTATTTCCGAACGAATAAATGTATTAGCAATATACTGTACCACTAAGAAATATAGAACTTTATAATATATATAGAAAATTAACTATTAAGATGAAAATTATTGAAAAATCATAATATTAACCAATAATTTGTATTTCTCTATGTAGATTATCGAGATAACAATTCCTATTTCTTAGTGACATTTCTCAATGAATCATTATAATTGCCTTAATCATTTATTTAATAAATCATTTATTACTCTAATCAATTCTTCATTTTCTATAGGTTTTTTAATAAAAGTATAGACAGGAGAAAACTTGTATGCAATATCAAATAGAGATTCACTAGCAGTGATAAAACATATTTTTGCCTTGATATCTCTTTTTTTTATCTCTCTATATAATTGAAGTCCATTAATATCTGGCATTTGTATATCTAGTATTATTAAATCATAAAAGTTAGATTTGAATTCCTCAATGGCTAGTATAGGATTATAATAGTAATTTACGATGAATCCATTCTTTTCTAAAACTATCTTTAATACTAAACAAATATCTGGCTCATCATCTACTACTAATATTTGTTTTTTATTATCTAATATAATAGCATAATTTTGTACAATTACTATAAATAATTTGCTCTAGAAAATGATTTGACTGTATTTTCATAGCATTGTAAATTAATAAACAATATTTCTTAAACAAAAAGGATTTGCCAAAAAATCGTTAAAATATTTTTTAGATATAGTAATTTATTTCAAACATTCAAAAAATTTGGAAAACTTTAGTCAATCAAGATTTTAAATTAGTTATATTGAACTTTGCAAATAAGAGAATGAATATACGGAAGCTGAAGAGTGGTATCTAATTTTCCCTCTAATCTTTCATGGAATAACTCTCTCAAAATATATTTAGTTATATTCATTTGTTTTATTGATGAGACAAAGTTAGTGTTGATTATTTAATTTATTAAAAATTAGAATTACCTTATTCACTGCTGCTCTTTTTTTTAGTTTCATTATATATTATCTCTCTCATACATACATATCTATTCC
>DAIPKY010000313.1:0-1813 GCA_036769505.1 Nitrososphaeraceae archaeon | reverse complement strand
CTCAATGACCATATGCAAAAAGAACATAATTCATAAATTAAAGGCTGGAAGTTAAAAAATTGAAAAATAATTAATAATAAGAATTTCTTCGGTCTTATAAATTTTAAACAAATCTTTTAGGTTAAATTTTAAAATACTGTATAATTTAAAGTAAATAACTAATTTTCTAATTGTGATTGATTTTAGGTATTATATTATTACTCTATATTAGAGATAATTGCTGTAAACTTGTTATTAATAATGTTGAAACAAAATTATTATTGACAACAATGGGAGAAGCAAATGTCGAAATATGAGGGATGAAAGATTAGAACTTGTTGATATCTCAAAAGGATTAATTGAGATGTTACAAAATGCTGGTTTTACCATTGAAAGCATATTAGATAATGAACCCTCCCATATTGCAGAAACATTAGGAATAGATGGCTATGTATGCGAAATAATATATAATGAAACAAAAAAAAGAGCAGCAACGAGTAGTAATGTAAATTCTAATTTTTAATAAATTAAACAATCAAGTAATTATTAAATTGTCTTCAATTATTAAATAGCATATTTAACTAAAAACATATAGATAAAATCAATAATTTATTCAATAGTAATTTCTTTATCATTTCTTCTTGTATTTGCTCTAAATACCGCAGCAGAAAGAGAAATACCAGCAGCATTTGAAAATGTACTGGCATAACAAGATGGTAATAGTAGTATGTACCCAAACATGTCCAGTCTTGAAGAAGATATGATATATCCTAATATGTCCAGTCTTAATAATACCAAATAACAAATAATATAATTAGTCAATCCGATAAACTAATAACAAAAAGTTATAGCATTCGAAAGGTTTTAACATAATAACAGATACTAAAGTAATTTGCATAAATCGTAAATATAATAAAGGGTTAGTTTTATTTCTTTTTTATTACTTATTCTTTATTAGACTCTTATTATTGAAGAGATATCGGTATTACTTCCTCCTATGAATATTTCTAATTAATTTACATTTCTAAATATTCCATAAATAATTCTAAAATAAGTTTCTAATGGTAATAGTTAATAAATTGTAGTAATAGAATGGTTCTAATTTTTATTTGCAAACAATATGTTGAATGTTTTACTATTATTAATTTAACTTTTCTTGTGGTATTAATATTGAAATAGTAAATCACGTTTCTACTAATATGGGAAATAGAAGCAGGACAGAAATAGTAGCAATGATACTAGAGGCAGCTAATGGAGGAGGAGGAATAACCAAGACAAAGATTATGTACTTTGCTTTTCTAAGTTTTAATCAATTAAAGGAATACCTTTCTCTGTTGATAGAAAACAATCTAATAGAATATCTTGACGGGACTAACAAATTCAAGACTACTGAAAAAGGCTTATTCTTTCTTAAGATGCATAATGAACTGGGAGAATTGTTACCACAAACTACTATAATCAAAAACGAATAGTTAATTTTATTTTTATTCTACTAAATTATCGATACTAAAGGTTTGTATCTTTGGTTCATCCAAATTTACATATAGTTTATTAAACCTGCCAACTTTGTAGGTGAAAAGATAAGAATAATAGAATTCTGAAGATTCGGATTTAAAAAGCATTATATTCCTTTTTAAGAATATAAAATTAATGTCTACCCATAATGAAAATACGGATAGTAAACCAAAATCTAGTAATGAGATCTTTATCGGGAAAAAGCCACTTATGACTTACGTCACAGCCACATTGGTTCAACTGGCTAATGAAGCAACTGTTTTAATAAAAGCAAGAGGAAAAAGCATACCCATGGCAGTAGATGTTTCACAGATTATCG
>DAIPKY010000006.1:0-40812 GCA_036769505.1 Nitrososphaeraceae archaeon | reverse complement strand
CGCTTTTGTAGCATCAATATTTGTTTTTGGAAATATAGACCAGGTATTTGATTCAGTTTATGCACAACCTCAAGGGCATTATGGAGATCCTCTTTATCCATATCCCGTCCTTCATAAAATCGACATGTCTGTGCAAAAAATTGAAAAATCAAATGGCGGTGGAGATCTTTATGGGTATCAATTGGATCAACATCTACTTTTTAACGCAAATACTGGTGAATTTTTAAATAATATTACAAATAAATATTCTTCAGGACCTACTATTCCTGGACCTTCCCTACTTATAGAAGAAGGGGATTCGGTTGAAATAACTTTGACAAATCCTATGGATACAGGAGCACCAGGTATGGTTTCAATGCATGTGCATGGTATTCATTATTCAATAGCAAGCGATGGAACGCTAGGTACATTAAATGGATTGCGTGATGAAGGTGTCAAACCTGGACAATCAATTAAATACCACTGGACAGCTGGCCCCGGCACAGTAGGGACATGGCCATATCACGATCATACTTTAGGACTAAATTTAGGTCACAGTAATTCACCAGGAACAAATATGAATGGAGCAGAAACATCAGGATTGTTTGGGACCTTAGTGATTGATAGTGCTTCGGGCAAAACAGTAGGATTAATTGACGGGAAACCAACGAAAATAGATATCGCAAATATATCAAAAGATGTTCTTTGCTATGTTACTGATGATGCTTTTTGGTGTGATCAAATAGATTACAGAAATAATGCAATGCGAACTGCCTTATGGGAAAACCCTACTATTGGTTTGAATGATGGAGACTTAATCAGATTTAATTTAATCGGGATGGGAACAAATTTTCATATTTTTGAACTTACCGGATACCAATGGTTAGAGCCAGGGACAACTAACGTAATCTCAAAGAAGAAATTTGGTCCTCTAGAAAATCATGTTTTGACCATTCAGGGTAAAGATGGAATTGCTGAATATCGTGATATGTTAACTTCTCACTTGCTATCTGGCATGAAAGGACAGTTCATTGTAGATAGTGTGGGAGAAAGTATTCCGGGAAAATCACCGAGAAATTAATGGAGATCTTGAAAATGAATAATTTATTAAAAAATACTATAATGAGTATTTTTGCTGTGATGTTATTAACTTCTACTTTTATTTTGGGAGTACAAAACGGCATTAATACGGTTAAGATTGAAAATAGTGCGGATGAGAAGGGAAGTGTCCTACATAAATCTAACGCTGAAAATGATAATGTGAAATTGTTAAGTGGCCATCCCATTATACAAATAGCAGAAGCGACAAAGGAGATTGATAATGAAATAGAATCTGAAGGATACACTAAAAAAATTGATTATAATAAAGAAGTAGATTCAAATCCTTTGGAGACAGGTTCTGAAATTGGAAGTGATCTTAAACCAACTCCATCGCAATCTGGCAAAGTTAATGAAGTGACGATAAAGGCTGAAAAATTACCGAATGGGCAATATGCGTATCAAATGTTGAAACATATGTTATATGATGGTGAATCAGCGCAAGATCTGACGAAGAGATACTCACAGATCCCAACTATTCCTGGACCATCAATAGAAATGACACAATATGACCTACTAATTCTTCATTCAATTGATGAAACTGGGCTTAAAAAAACCCAAGAAATAAGAGCTGAAAAAGCTGGTACTTTTGAGTATTATGGAGAACACTATAGGACACTCGGGTTATTTGGTGCATTAATAATAAATCCCATTGAAAAAGTCCCTGCTCAGATAAACGGAAACGTAGTTAACGTTAACACAGAAGACTTAGAAAAACAATATGTATTGTTTATGGTAGGATCCACGTTTTGGGGACAAGAAATAGATTCAAACCATAACCAAAAACCATTATGGACTAACCCCACTCTAGGAGCAGATCTTAATCAATTAGTCAGATTTCACATACTTGGTGCAGCAAATCAACATACTTTTCATCTTCATGCTCACAGATGGCTTGATCCTGGAACAACTAACATAATTGATACAAAATTAATTGATCCACAATCAAGTAATTGGTTTATAGTCGAAGCAGGAGATAAAGTAGGTATAGGAACTTGGCAATACCATTGTCATGTATTTGCTCACATGGAAGCAGGAATGATGGGAGAGTTCAAAGTTGGACCTGCTGGTAGTAATACTAAAAGTATTCCAGGTCCTTCACCATTAGTTGACTTTGGATTATCCTCTAATGAAAGTAAAATTAATGAAGATACATCGGAATCAGAAAAATCATTCAGTTCTCAAGGAAATTTCATAACTTTTGATATAACTGATGAATCCGGACAGTGGTTTAGAAATGTGGGTGGAGAATTACTTCCAGGTATAACAAAATCGTTAGGTATCGTGGAAACTAAAGGAACAGCTCATTTTATTATGTCCAGTACCAACACAGTACATACTATAACAAGCCTTCTCTGGCCAACGGGTGCTCCAAATATGCCCTTTGATCAACTGACATCTTATCGAGGAGGTGGGATAGTTGAGCTGGAAAAACCTGGATTATATATCTTCACATGTAAGATTCATCCATATATGCTGGGAGCAATGATTGTAGATGATCCTAAAACAAAAGAGTTGGATCTCGGTAATAAATTAACCTTGAATACGAGAACAGAGCTTGACCCAAGTGAAGAAAATGGCCTCGCTACTGCATCAGCGCTTTTAAGAACATTTTTCATAGCAAATAATCCTAATAATTGGCAAGACTATAGTGGTGACAATCCAACTTGGAACTTGGAAATTCCAAACATTGATATCAAATTTGGAGACGAGAAGACAAATCTTAAAACATTCCTTTTAAGTCCGATTGGAGGCAATGATACCCTTCCATTGAATGCAATTCAACACCCTTCCAAGCCTGGTATAGGGGAAGTTTGGATAGATACACAATTTGAAAAAACCGCTAATAAATCAAAACCCGGTTCAGCTACTCAAATCAACGTAGAGAATTGGCAAGTCGAAAGAAAAGTTGCTTTACCACAAATCAACCTAAATAATCCTCATAATATGTGGAGTGATTCGCAACAGGATATAATTTACCAAACAGAATGGTTTGACAATAGACTTACTGCTTTTGATAGACATTCAGGAAAATTACTAGATGACATAAAAGTAGGTGAGGCCCCTTCTCATGTAATTACAAATCCTATAAACGATTTAATCTATGTATCTCTAAGTGGAGAACACGGAATAGCGGAACTAAAATTTAACAAGGACACTAATAAATTCGAACTATTGAGAATAATACCTATGCAGGAATCTGGACAAAATCCCACATCGCCTCATGGCCTGTGGATTACTCCCGATGGAAGAAAAATGATTACACCAAACGATTTTACCGATGATACAGCTATAACTGATTTCTCAACTAATATAAGAGAAGGAGAAATTCAAAACCGAACAGAAACTGGGCATATGCCTATTGCGACAGGGATGATGCCTAATGGAAAGACAGCCTATGTATCGAATTTCCTATCAAGTACAATAGATGTTATAGATATGAATAACGGAACGGTAATGAAGACAATAGATTTAGCTGATAAAGGAAATGCTCTACCTATTCAGACACCGGTAAGTCCAGATGGACAATATGTTGTGACGGCTAACACATTAACAGCAACTATAGCTATTATTGATACTGATACAAATACTATTGTGAAAACCCTTCCATGCGATCCAGGCTGTCATGGAGTCAATTTTGGAGCTAAAGAAGGAGGAGGGTATTATGCATATGTCTCTAGTAAATTCTCGAATAGGATGATAGTAGTAGATGGAGACCCTAATAGTGATGGTAATCCTGAGGATGCTAAAATTGTTGGAAATGTATTGTTAACAGGAAAATATGCTAGTGATGGCAGTCCTATGTTTAATACCGATGATGAAATAATCAAGCATGATGGTATGGGAGGACAAGGTGTTTATCCAATACCTAACGTTAATCCTGGGTGGGTAGAAAAGTTAGGTGTAAGTTGGAATCTAACATCTGAACAAAGAGATCCAATCACATCATTTAACCAATTAAATAATCAACCACTCCAAGCAAACAATAATGACGATTCAACTAGAAATGACGTCAACAGTGAATCAATACAACCTCAACAAGAATCCACAACATCACAACTTATAGAAGAAAAACTCTCTGAGTTACAGCAACCATCAGTTAGTCAAGCAATTGACCCTAACATGACCTCAGAACAAAGAGATCCAATCACATCATTTAACCAATTAAATAATCAACCACTCCAAGCAAACAATAATGACGATTCAACTAGAAATGACGTCAACAGTGAATCAATACAACCTCAACAAGAATCCACAACATCACAACTT
The DNA here is from genome assembly GCA_036769505.1 of Nitrososphaeraceae archaeon. Classification (GTDB taxonomy): domain Archaea; phylum Thermoproteota; class Nitrososphaeria; order Nitrososphaerales; family Nitrososphaeraceae; genus TH1177. Next base: position 36,465 of record DAIPKY010000006.1, on the reverse strand, counting down.
ATAGAAGAAAAACTCTCTGAGTTACAGCAACCATCAGTTAGTCAAGCAATTGACCCTAACATGACCTCAGAACAAGCACAAGCTCCTTCACTAGAAAAATTGAATAATATAATTTCTTTATTACCTGTTCCTTCTCCTTAATTTTTTTCAAGAAAATTTTTTTCAGTTTCGCGTTATAAGTTAAGAACTATTATTTAATACTAAGAATTATACAAACAAAATAGTTGATAGTTAATACATCTTATATAGTAAATAAAAAAATATTTCTTAAAGTGATAATACTTTATTTTCGAAATTTTACTCTTTATTCTATCAAATCTTGTTAATTGCTGGTATAGGTTTGGATAAATCTTTAATAAAATAGTATAATAAGATTTTGCTCTTAGTAGATATGTTTCCATACAAGCTAATTTATTTTACACAAGGAATAAGCAAGTACTTAAACATCTCAATTTTTTGTTTGACCGCTTTAGTCATTTTTTGAAAAGATTTGAATTCTGGAATTTCCTGTATCACATACAAAAATTCTCCCTTGAGGATCTATTGCAATATCTTCAGGCCGTTTAAATTGCCCCTCGCCCGTTCCTTTAGAGCCAAATTTAGAAATGAATTTTCCAGTTTGATCAAAAATCTGAACATTGGTTGCTATTTTGTCGATTACAAACACCAAACCTGCTTTTTCATAAATATCAATTCCTGGAAATGTGAGTGAAAATTTTCCTGATCCATTTCCATACGACCCCCATTGAGTCACTAAATGAAAATCTTTGTCTAAAACTTGAACTCTGGAATTTCTCATGTCAGTTATATACATATTATTATCGGCATCAAAAACGATGCCATGTGGTCTATAAAACTGGCCAGCTTCTGAGCCTCTAGCTCCCAGAACCTTAATGAATTTCCCATTGTCATCGAATTTAATTATTTGATGACTATTTTTATCGGTTAAATAAACATATCCAGAGTTGTCGAGTGAAATTTGATGGGGGGTTCGTTCGGCTCCTTTTCCTCCAGTATCTTCAAAACCCCATTTTAATAAAAATTTTCCATCCGAATTAAATTTCTGTACACGGTGGTTTTTTAATTCCAAGGTATAGACATATTTGCCTGATGGGTCAACTGCTATATCATGTAATTTTATGAATTGTCCATCTTTCGAGCCTTCCTCTCCCCATTTTAATAAAAATTTTCCAGCTGAGTCATATTTTTGAATCCTGTTGTTTCCAGTATCGGTTACATATACATTTCCATCTTTGTCTATATCAAGGCTGTGAGGAGCAATAAGTTGTCCGTTTTCACTTCCTTTGCCCCCAAACATATTTAAAAATTGGTAATCATTAGAGATATTTTCACCTAATGCATCCCCAAAAAGGTAAGTCAAATTAAAAAAGAAAATCAAAGAAATAAGACCTGCGGTGGTATTTATATCCATATTTTAAAGACGGAATTAATCTTTATAAAAGATTATATCATTTTATTTCAACTCTTATAAGGGGAAGATTAATAGAAAATTTATAATAGAAAAAGAACTTTATTTAATAAATGATAATTTTCTTATTATAGCCTTTTCTAGAATTCTTATATATCGTACAAATGTAGAGTTATTGACACGATGGTAGAAATTCAAAATGACTTCCTTATTTTGACATTCTTCCTATTTCTAACTACCTTTTGTTTATTTAGTATTTGTACTATCTCTGGAGAAGAGGAGGATTTTTTTGGGATATTTCCTGAAGACTATTATGATCCTCAAGAATATGGCCAAGATTCATCTACTCCACAACAATTGAATCCTGATGAAACAACTCAAGTAGAAAGGCCTAGTCAGGATAATTTTGAAAGATCAACAAATTCACTATCTGCAAAGGAAAATAATAATATCAATTTTATTGCTGCTGGAGATTGGAATTGTAATGACGAAACTAAGAAAACAATAAATAGGATTACACAGTTACAACCTGAACTTATACTTGGTCTAGGTGATTATACCTTTGAAAATATTTCTCCGCAATGCTGGTTTGACATTTCAAAACCTCTTGATGATATAATAAAAATAGCGATAGGTAATCATGATTTAGATTATCAGAGCTCTTATTATCAATTATTGGATCATTATAATCTCTACAAACCTTACTATTCATTTAATTTTCATAATATTCACTTTGTAACTATTTCTACAGACCATCCGTTTGAACCGGGAAGTATTCAATATGAATTTATACAATATGATTTAGAAAAATCCTTACAGGATAGATCAATCTTATGGAGAATTGTATTTATGCACAAACCCATGTATACCTCTTCAGATTTTGATGAAAAAGCATCGGAGGAATTGAAGACAACCTTCCATAAATTATTTGAAAAATACCAGGTGGACCTTGTATTATCAGGTCATACCCAATACTATCAAAGATCTCTTCCTCTATCCTATAACAACAATAACCCATCTTATCCTGTTGTAATGGATAAAATTAATACTGATTATACAGATAACGAAGGTATAATTTTTGTGACTGCTGGTACTGCTGGGGATGAATTGCACAAAATTGATTATTTACTTCCTTATTACGTTATCCAAGAAAGATATTTTGGATTCCTAAACTTTGACTTAAGAAATGATGGACAAACTTTAGTTGGTACATTTTATGATACAGAAAATCTTGGGATAGTGGATGAATTCGAGGTTTCCAAGGACATGGCTGGGAAAAAAATATATTCTGACAGAAATTCCCAGGAGTATAATAATAAATATTTTTCTTATCCTGAGGAAAAATCATGGATTTTTAATAATCGTATTCATTTAACAGGCAATCATGCTGAATATGATAAAATTAGACTTGATTCTTAAGAAGAAATTCCAGAGCACCTTTTTATATGATAAATAGAACCTCGTATAATTTGAGTTCATCTCCTTTAATAAATAATATTAAGATTAGAGTTGAAAGAACATTAAAACAAGGACCTCCGATGGATCTATCTACAATAAAATGTAAGCAATACTTAAGGAGACACATTAACAATAAAACTAGACTTGTTGTTCTTTGTGTAGATTTGGTAGGATCGACAAAACTATCTTTGTCGCTTACACCACAGGAATTAATTTCAATCATTAATATTTTCTCAACTGAGATGACTATGATAATTTCAGGTTATGGAGGCTATGTTTTAAAATATGTAGGAGATGCAGTAATAGGAATATTTCCAGCTGATTTTGATTCACAGAAAGCCTGTTTAAATTCTATTATGTGTGCAAAAACTATGCTAAATATTATTAATCAGGTTATTAATCCTGTTTTTTATAATAAGTTACCCCGGATTGAAATTAAGATAGGTATTGACTTGGGCGATTCGATGATAGTATTATACGGCAAAAATGCCGAAATAGCTCATATTGATATTATCGGCTCAGGTATCAGTATTGCTGCTAAAATAACTGCATTAGCCAAACCAGACCAAATTCTCATTAGTGAGAATATTTTCGAAACCATCGTAGAGGTTGCAAAAGATATAAATTTAAAAAAATTAGATATAGAGAATACAAACTGGGATTATAAGAATAACAAAACAAATAATATTTTAAATGTATATGCATTAAATTAAGAAATATTTTATCTTGATATTTGTATTTGTCCAATTAAAGTTTGCATATAATTACTCAAAACCATTCTTATTCCTCGGTATATTTTTTCGTAAATAATACACACCTGAGCATTATAGATTTTAATAGTTATTGTGTTTATCACTATAATATCATTATAATCTTACGATACATGACGAATTTCATCTGTAGATGTACAATGTACATTAATTGCCTTGACCAATTATGTGTTTATATTGTAAAGTGTAAAAGAATAAGAATGTAAAGGAAAATCTCACTTTTTATACATTATAAAATTCTTTCAGTATATTTTTTACTCAATGTAACTATTAATAATGGATATATTTGGCTTAGTTGAAGTATGCATTCTTCACCTTATTCTATTAATTGAAAATCTAACCTATCACCTATCTTGAGATGGTGATTGTTTGCAAATCCAGCTATTGTTTCTAAAACATATAACGATTCTTTTTTGGGAGTATAGCTAGGACAATAAAATGCCATTGTACATGGCTTTAATTCTTCTTCTATATGGACGATGGAAAAGTTTGCGTCTACCCATATGATATCGATAGGAAAATGCATATTTTTCATCCAGAATGAGGCTTTGGTAGGCTCTCCCAAAAAAAACAACATTCCTTCGGTTTCATTCATAAAATTTTTAACGGATAGACCATCCTGTTTTTGTTTATCTGTCAGAGCAATATCAACAAAGACCTTAAAGTTGTCTATAATGATATATCCTTTTAAATAATTGGAATCACTAATAGGAGTATTTGTTAAGATGTCTTGGATACTGTTTTCCGTATAAGCAAATACAAAATATTTTTCTGTTTCTATAATTGTAAATGAATGTTGAAATAGAAATCCAAATAGAACACCTAATAATAAAACATTTAGAATTTTGAGAATAGACAATTTGTTACCAGAAGATAAATTACTAAGTATTTAATCATTATCTATTATAATGTTCGTCATTCTTTTTGTTGAAATTCGCCACTAATACTTTTAGTAAGTAATATACCACAATTTCTACAAAATTTTGGGATAACTTCTTGGTTCAAATTAATGTTAGGATAAGTTAGTGGTATTCCACAATTAGAACAAAAAATAGTTTTCGAGTCATTGTTATTAGAATAGTAATAATTATGCTGCACAGTAGTTCTGTATTCTTTCTTTTTGGTTAGAAGTGGGATTGTCTTCACATTTTCCCATTTACAACCTAATTCGTCATATACTTTGATAATAACAATTACAAATATTAATTCTATAATAATTGAAACAAGAAATAGCTGAAATTCTATTTCACTTTTGATAAAAGAATACAAGGTTTGAACTGTTATGATAGTAAGTAAACTCATAGCTACAAAAAATAGAAGAGAGTATAATTGACTTGTGATTTTAACCATTTAATATAAAATATCAATGACACCAAACTAAAATAATACTATGATCAATTTTTTAAATCATTTCATCAAATCTTATTTTCTAGAATAGCCAAAGGTAAAATTTTCCTCTATCTCATTTCGTTTTTAAATTCATTTTCATCTTTGCCAAATGACCTAAAGAAAAAGCCACTAAAAACTATGATTCCTGCCAATGCGGTAGAAGCAATGACCCTCTCTATCGGAAGATTAAATAAAAAAGTTACAATAAATGATATGGCAGCTGCAAATACTGCTAGTGGAAACCAGCGCTTTATTGCCTCTTCTTTTCTTTGCATAATTTGGAGATTACTCTCTCCTTGTTTAATTTATCGTTTTTTAATATGCGTTAATAAAAATATTTAATTTAATCCTCATTCTATCGGGGATTAAACCTAAAAATTTTTTTATCCACTTTTTTCATCGCAGCATTGGGGACATGATCGCCAAGATACAGGGTCATTATAGAACTCATAAATCCATCCATTTCCCCCACAGTGTGTACATTCGTTTTGTTCGATAAAGGAATTTGACGTTTGAATGTATCCATTCTGATGGGTACCTTTTATCATACATTATTATAGAAGGTTCTTCTAATTAAACATTGTGAAAAATTTTCGTTGATATTATACTAGAACATTTTTAGGAAAAAATTGGAATTTCATTTATCCATTTATATATACAATACATTAGAAAGATAGATAATCTAATTATTCTTACTATAAATATGCTCATATTAGATTTCTGGTTCTTAAACGCATTGTTGTTGTCCATACTCCTTTTGATAAGTTTTTAACGCGTCTTTTGCAATCTAGAGTATTACTTTATGTCAACTTTACTAGATGAACTATCTTTACATAATCCTCCAAAAATAGGAATAATTGGAGGTGGACAAATAGGAAAAATGATAGCACAAGAAGCGAAGAGAATGTCTCTTAAAGTAGTTATATTAGACCCCAATAAAAATTGTCCTGCCTCGACTATATGCGATAAATTAATAGTAGCAGACTTTAAAGATGAGAACAAAATTATAGAACTAGCAAAATATTCAGATGTAATTACCTATGAAATAGAATTAGCAAACTCAAAAGCCTTAAAAAAACTAGAATCAAAGAACTACCCAATATTCCCATCTCCTCACTCTCTTTATCTAATTCAAAACAAATTTAGACAAAAACAATTTCTACAAGAAAATAATTTACCTGTACCCGAATTTAAAAAAATAACTTCCATTAATGATTTGTTATTGGTAGCAAAAAGCTTCGAATATCCGTTAATGCTAAAGGCTTGTGAAGATTCCTATGATGGAAGAGGCAATTATCTTATCAAGTCCAAAGAAGATGTTCCAATTGCTTACAATTCATTTGATAATCGTGAACTTTTCGCTGAAAAATACGTTAATTTTAAAACAGAAATCTCAATAATGGTTGCAAGGAATAATAAAGGACAAATAACAACTTTTCCTATAGCAGAAAATATTCATAAAAATAATGTGTTAGATACTACAATAGTTCCTGCTAACATTTCTTCTAAAATCTATGAAGCTGCTGAGATTATTGCAAAAAATGTAGTAGCTTGTTTGAATGATAGTGGTATATTTGGTATAGAAATGTTTGTTTCCAATAAAGACGATATTTTTATAAATGAAATTGCTCCTAGGCCACATAATTCAGGCCACTATAGCATTGAGGGTTGCTCAATATCTCAGTTTGAACAACATATTAGAACAATCCTAAACTTTCCTTTAGTTAAGCCTGAATTGGTTAGACCCACAGTTATGAAAAATATTTTAGGTCCCCCAAATTTTTCAGGCAACTATAGAATTACAGGTTTAAGTAAATTACTGTCTATTCCATCTACTAAAATCCATCTTTATGGAAAAAATCTAACTAGTCCAGGAAGGAAACTAGGACATATTACTTGCACTGGGCCAACATTAAAGGAGGTTATTAAAAGAAGCTCTTATGCAAAAAATTCAATAGAGATAATAGTAGATTAATAGCAATACGAATTGTTAAAAAAGGAAGTTGCAATTATTATGGGAAGTGACTCGGATCTTGTTATTATGAAAGATGCTGCTCAAATATTAGAAGATTTCGATATTTCATACGACTTAACTATTGTTTCAGCTCATAGGACCCCCAAACGGATGATTCAATATGCTACTGAGGCAGGCCCAAAAGGAATAAAAGTTATAATTGCTGGTGCAGGGGGGGCGGCTCATCTTCCTGGCATGATTGCCTCATTAACTTATCTGCCTGTTATTGGTGTTCCTATAAGGGGTAAGAGCTTAGACGGACTGGATTCTCTCTTATCCATTGTCCAAATGCCTCCTGGTGTACCTGTTGCTACCGTGGCAATAAATGGAGGAATAAATGCTGCTATCTTGGCTTGTCAGATATTAGGAATTCAAAATAAGACTTTATTGGGAAGAATTGAAAAATATAAACTACAACTTGAAAATAAAGTTCTATCTAAAGCAAGGAAATTAGAAAAAAGCGGATGGAAGGGTTATTTTTCATAATAAATTTTCTATAAATAATGTTATTGAATTAAGACCCCATCATTCCAGGCATTTTTATTGGTGTTCTGTATTCTTTTGTAATATTAATACCTTGGTCAGAAGTAGCAATGATTCTCTGAAGATTGCTACCTGCTGGGGGGCTAAGGGGGTACGATTGTCCAGGTTCTAGAAGTGCGACCGTTTCACTAGTATTACCGTAATTAACCTTAATATTTGTAAGGGGTTGTTTTCCCGTATTAGTTATTGTAACCCTTGTATGAATGAATAAGGATTGTTCTTCTTTTAATGCATCAATTTCTAAATTAAAGTCTTTTCTATTTGAAAAGGTGATGTTATTTAATACAAAAATAGTAACTAAAACCACTGGGATAATAGCTATTGTTAAATAAATTTTCTTAAATGTCATTTATATTAACTATATCCATAGCAAGAAATATTATTTTTCGCATTCATTGAAAGAAAAAAGGTTAAAGCCATTTTTCAACGATTAATTAGGTAAGGATTCAAATAGTATTTATTTCTATCCAAGACTATTGCAACTTCAGACATAAAACTTCCAAAAGAGCAAAACCAAACCTACAATGACTAATTGCTAGTTATTCTTTTGAGTATAAATATTCCCATAGTGGGATTTTCAGAATATTTTATTATTTCTTCTAAAATTTGAGAAATCTTGTTATAAGTTTTATAATAAAAACTTTCTGCTTAAACATGATGTAAGAAACTTGAGAATAAGATTACGTGCTAGTTTAACAATAGAAATCACTTTTATACTGAATTTTTGTATTAAGAAATCAATGCTACACTTAATCTCAATTAATATTGATACGCGAAAAATAGACCAAACAAAAGGTCTCTTACTGAGTAATATTTCTAATGAAGATTATCAATATTTGAGCAATACTAATAATATAAATCAATTTAGTTACTAAATCAAACTGCTGATACAAAAGAATCACTATTATAAGACATGTTCCATTAAATCAAAAAAATTTCTTCTAATAGGAAAATATCCGAGGTAATATACGATGTAAAACAATTAGTATTTTTTTTTGTTACTCTAATAAAGTCAAATTTTATATTATAATTGTAATGACATGACCAAAAATTATGTTATTGTTATGTCAACCTCAACCTTCACCGTGTGGAGAAACTGTATATACACAATTGTATATACACAATATGAAACTGCTTGCGGAATCATCATTATTTAGCTACTTTGTTGTTTAGAACGTATAAATGATAGCAATTATAACTTTCAACTTCATCTTAGGAAAATACTTCCACAATTTGATGTTATAGGGTAATAGTATAGGTGTATGTTAGCAATATAAGTCATTTATCTAGAGTGAGTAGTTCTCCATATTATCCAGTAGCTTTATTTTTTTTAACTTTTTTACCCCACTTTTCAAGATATATAATTTCATTAAGGGCTAGTCTCTTGAGCCACTTTGCGTTTTCAAGGTCAGGTGCAGGGGAAAAGTTAGAAACATACCCAAGACAAAGATAGGCTATGGGTTTTATATATTTAGGAATATCTAATATCTTTTTTAATTCTCGATTTGATATAATACTGACCCAACCCATCCCTATTTCCTCTGCCCTTGCAGCAAGCCATAAGTTCTGAATTGCACAACATACACTATAAATTCCTGTTTCCGGAATCGAAGTCTTTCCTATTATGAATGGAGCAAATCTGGTATAATCATACGTTACGCAAATATTGAAGTTTGATTCTAAAATTCCTTCTAATTTAAAAGATTTGTATTTATTTTGTTTTATCTTATCGTTTTCTAGTAATTTTGTAGCTTTCTCATGTTCATTCAAAAAAGAATCCTTGATTTTTTTCCTGGTTTTTTCTTCTTTCACTAGAATAAAGTTCCAGGGTTGTGAATAACCCACTGATGGTGCATGATGTGCAGCATTTAAAATTCTCAATATGGTCTCCAAAGTAATATCTTTTTTTATGAAATGTGAACGAACATCCCTTCTTGAAAATAAAATTTTATAAAATCCTTCTCGTTCATATTTCGTAATTTGTTTTCTATACTTAGTATCTAAATTCTTTGAGGATAACAATATCTTATTTTTTTATCAATGCAATATAAGTTGATTCAAAGTTACAATATAACTATTCTTTGAAGAAATTGATAATTCCATCACTTCTAAATATGGAATTAATATAACTAGGTTCACTCGGTTTATAGTTTATCTATACAAATTAAATATATCTCACTACTAACTTGTCTACTTGCATTTGGTTTTGTTCTTATTACCTTTTTAAATTCCTTCTTTAATTCACCAATTAGTTCATTAAGCATATCACCTTGAAAAACTTTAAGAACTACTTTTCCCCCTTTTTTTAATATTTTGTTACTTAACTGTAGAGCGGTTCTGGTTAGATCTATTTGTCGTGCATGGTCTAATTCCCAATTACCACTTACATTTGGTGATAGATCTGATAAAACAACATCAACCTTTGAATTTGAAATTTTCAGAATAGAATTTATTATATCTTCCTCTTCAATACTTCCTTGTATGATAAATGCCTCAGTTAATGGTTCAATTTTTTTTATATCGATTCCTATTACCTTTCCTGTAGGTCCTACCTCTGATAAAGCTATTTGTATCCATCCACCTGGAGCACAACCTAAATCCACTACGCAATAACCTCTGTTTAATATTCTATAAGATTCATTAATCTGTTTGAGTTTAAAGGCGGACCTACTTCTGTATCCTTGCTCTCTTGCTAATCGTCTGAATTGGTCTTTTTTAGAATCTGCTAATTTCATGCATACACTATACTACATTATGAAAATAAATATATTATAATATTTACTTATAGTCCAAATGAAATAATTTAATAATGATAAAGATACTAATTTTGGGTTTGCTGATAATATATAAATAATATCCAAACGTTATACATAATATATGCCTATCAATAATGGACAAGAGTATATTGCAAGTTTAAGGAATAGAAATCTCAAGGTATATCTTTTTGGCGAATTGGTAAAAGAACCAGTTGATCATCCCATGATTAGACCATCAATAAACGCTGTTGCAGAAACTTATGATTTAGCTAACGATGATCCTTCGCTTGCCTCTGCAGAATCCTCCCTTTCTGGTAAACGAGTGAACAGATTTTTACATATTGCTGAAAATACTACAGATTTAGTAAACCAAAATAAAATGCAACGCAAACTGGGACAGTTAACAGGTACTTGTTTTCAACGTTGTGTAGGCATGGATGCTTTAAATTCTCTCTATTCCACAACATTTGAAATTGATGAAAAATACCAAACTCTATATCATCAAAGGTTGAAGGAATTCATAAAAAAAATTCAAGAGGAAAATCATGTAATAGGCGGAGCTATGACCGATGTTAAGGGTGATAGAAGCCTTTCTCCCTCCCAACAAGAGGATCCCGATTTATTTGTTCATATCACTAAACGGGACGAAAAGGGTGTGTATATTACAGGTGCAAAAGCACATCAAACTGGTTGTATTAATTCTCATTGGATTTTAGTAATGCCAACTATGCGGCTGCGTGAAGAGGATAAAAATTATGCAATTGTGGGAGCAGTGCCAGCAGATGCCGAAGGAATCACCTATATCTACGGCAGGCAATCATGTGATACACGAAGTATGGAGCAAGGAGATCTAGATTCAGGAAATTCTAAATATTCTGGCCAAGAAGCAATGATAATTTTTGATAATACTTTTGTTCCAAACGAGCTTATATTTATGGATGGTGAGTATGATTACGCTGCCATGCTTATAGAACGATTTACTTGTTATCATAGAAGAAGTTACGTTTGTAAAACAGGATTAGGTGATGTACTCATTGGTGCAGCTGCATCTATTTCTGATTATAATGGAGTGGCTAATGCATCGCACATTAAGGATAAATTGGTTGAAATGACACATCTTAATGAAACAATTTTTGGTACTGGTGTTGCTTCCTCTTTTCAATCATATAAAACTAAGGCTGGTAATTACCAAAATGATGATATGCTTGCGAATGTTTGTAAACATAACGTTACTCGCTTTCCTTATGAAATAAGTAGATTAGCTCAAGACATAGCTGGAGGATTAGTAGTAACCATGCCTTCTGAAAAAGATTTTCGAAGTCCTGAGACTGGTCCGCTTTTAGAAAAATATTTGAAAGGCAGAAAAGGTGTTTCTATAGAGAAAAGAGTACGAGTCTTAAGGCTTATTGAAAATATGACTCTAGGAAGAAATGCCGTAGGATATTTGACTGAATCAATGCATGGAGCAGGATCTCCCCAAGCACAGAGAATCCAAATTGCGCGTCAAATGCAATTAGAATACAAAATGAAACTAGCAAGAAAACTAGCAAATATTCCAGAAACAGAAGCTGAAGAGTTAGGAAAAGAACATTCTGACTATTTTGATAGGATATTTGGTTTAAAGAAAGAATAGTAATAACAAAAATCAAGCTTTTGTGAGCAGGACTCAATCGATTGAATTGAAAGAGACTTTACTAAAGATAACAGATTTAAATAAATATTTTCCATTACGTAGTGGAATTACTGATTTAATTAGTTTCAAAACGTCTAAGAAGAGAAAAGTTATCGATTATCTCAATTTGGAACTGAAGAAGGGTGAAATACTTGTTATTGCAGGAGAATCTGGCTCTGGAAAGACTACTGTAGCAAAACTAATTATGCGATCAATTGATTCTGACTCAGGTAAAATTATCTTTGATAATAGAGATATTACCAAACTTGAAGGAAAAGAGTTACGAAAGATAAGATCTAAAATTCAAATGATTTTTCAAGATCCCTATTCGTCATTGGATCCTCGAATGAAAATATTTGATATTGTTAAAGAACCATTAACAGTACACAAAAAAAAAATTTCTACAAGCGAACTACAAGAATGTATTGAATCGACATTAAAAAAGGTCAATTTAGACCCACATGATATATCTTATAAATATCCTCATATGTTGTCTGGAGGCCAAAGACAAAGAGTTAGTTTTGCCAGAGCTCTCGTTCTTAAACCTCTATTAATCATCGCAGATGAACCTGTCTCAATGTTAGATGTTTCTATCCGTTTTCAAATACTTGAATTAATGAAAAAATTAAGAGATGAAGAAAATGTTTCCTTTTTATATATTACACATGATCTTTCTACTTCACAATATGTAGGAGATAATATAATTATTCTATATAATGGACAAATTATTGAACAAGGAAATATTCATGAAGTACTAGTACATCCTCTTCATCCCTATACTAAAGCCTTAATATCTGCAATTCCAAAATTTAATAATTTAGAGGAAATACATATAAAAAATGATGTTGAAACTTGTAAAACCGGATGTAAATTTTTAAATAAATGCTTATATGCCACTGAAGAATGCTTAAATGCAGAACCAACATTGATTGAAGTTAATCCTTCTCATTCTATCAGATGTTATAATTATAAATCTATCAAGTAGAATTACCTCCAACTTTTTTAGTTTAAAGAAATTTCATCTAATTCCTTTTTCTGATATTTATATTTGACAATGTGAGAAACTCCTTCTCTTGGAAAGACTCCATAAATTTGATCTACCTTTGAAATAGTAGAATCTTTTAACGTTACCATAATTATCTGATTATTTTTAGATCGTTCAAATAATATCTTAGATAATCTTTCAGTATTTTCTGCATCTAAGTGAGCATCTACTTCATCCATCAAATAAAATGGAGAAGGTTTAATAGCTTGCAGTGCAAGTAGAAAAATAGTTGCTGCCATAGTTTTTTCTCCACCTGATAAAGCAGTAGAATCACGTCTTGGCTTTTCTGGAAATTGAACTGTTAACCTTATCCCTTTTGAAAAAATATCTTCTTCATTCTCAATTTCTAACCAGGCGTTGCCACCAATAATACGAGAGAATATAAAATTGATATCTTTATTAATCTTTAAGAATGCATCCATGAAGAGATTCTTTTTCTCTTTATATATTTCTTCTATGAAAAGAACGATTGAATTTCGTTCCTTTTCTAAATCATTTTTCCTGTTGGACATTCCTCTATACCCGTTAACAATTTGAATATAATTTTCATCAGCTCTCAAATTTATTTTACTTTTTAATATCTCATATTCTTCTGATAAATGAGATACAATATCATCAACATTAAAACTATCTTCATTTAATTCTTTATAACCGAGCCCCGTAAGGTCATTATTTAATTTTACTTCATATTGTTTTAAGTTTAATGTTTCTTTTTCCAATAAAACAATTTCCCGCTCAAGAGAACTATTTTCTCTTGAAAGTTTCCTTTCCTGATCTAACAATTTTTTAATTTTTTCTTCATATGACTGTAATCTTGTATATGAATCTCCAGAAGAGAAAATGATATGTTGTTCTTTATTTCTTAAAAATTTTAACTCTTGTTCTGCTTTTTCTATATTATGTTGTAATTCCGTCTTTAATATCCTTTTTTCGGATTGTTCGTTTCTCAAAATTTTCTTTTCATCGGTTAATGAGTTAATTCTTTCTAAAAGTAATTCTCTCTCATTTCTTTTCTTCGAAAGGTGAATCACAATATTTTGTAATTTATGATTCTCTGATTCGAGCATTGTTTGATATTTGTTTCTTTCTAAATTTAGATTAGCTATTTTTGTTTCTTCAAAACTAAGATTTATTTTCTTCATATCTTCTTCGATTTTTTTTTTGGTAGCAGTTATTAAAGAAAATCTTTTTCTATTTGTTTTTAATAAAGTTACTGTATTTTTATAATCAATTTCATTCTTACTTTGTAAAAGCTCTATTTTCTTCACCTCTACATTGTGCTCATTTAATATATTTCTTTGAAAAATAACTTTATCTTCAAGATATCTTATATTGTTTTCTAATTCTATTTTTTCAAACTGTAATGTTTTTAATTTATCTATTTGATTTCGTAGCTCAGCTGTCTTTTCCAACAGTGAGTTTTTTAATTTTACTATTAACATGCGTAAACTTTCAATATCTTTTTTAAGATTAATCTCAGTAACAAAATTAATAACGGCAGAATTATAATCTACTAAAAGTATATTTGATTTTGATTCGAAAAATTCTCCATCAATTGATACTGATCTATATCCTTTTAACGATAGCTCGTACGCTTCACTTGCAGTCCTAACAACAATGATATTTCCAAATATAAAATCAACCAATTTTTTATAATCAGACTCAACAAAGTTTGACAAGTTACCTATATAGGACATATTTTCTTCATATACAACAACTTTTTCGGAAAGTTGTATTATGTCTAATGGAATTATCTTTACTCTAGGTAGTTTCTTCACTTTAGCAAATTGTGCGATCTTGACCATCTCTTCTACGTTATTAACAACTATCGCCTTCAACCATTCAGATCCAACGGCCATTATCGCCCTAAGATAATTTTTATCCCATTTGACTAAATCATGAACGATTCCTATAATATGTAATTCTGTTTCCCTGTTTATTTCAGAAATAGTTAAATCCTCAGACATAGATTCAGTCAAAATCTTATTTTTTTCATAAAATCGCAATGACTCAGTATCAGACTTATTTACTATAATTTTCGATTCTTCTATTTCGTTATTAAATTCTGTTATTTTTTTCTCTATTTCCAATATTAATTTAGGCACGGTTCTTATCTTTTGTTTTAATTCAATCAGATTGGTAACATTATTCTGTAATTCTTGGGAAATCATTAATATCTTGTTCTTCAAGTGATTGAGTTTAGAATTTGTTTCAATTTTGTTGTTTATAATAATTTTCACATTTTCTTTTATTTTTAAAATCTCAACTTCAAACTTATTGTTCATCTCAATTATTTTTCCATATCTATTATTTATCTTACTTTTATAAAGTTCTATTTTCTGGTTTTTTGTAGATAAATGTGAAATATAGTTATCTAAATTGTTTAATTCGGATGTAAAACTAACTTTTTGTTCGTTAATAGGTTCACTATTTTTTTCTAAAATTGCTATGTCATTGTGTAATTTCTGAATTTTTACATTTAATTCTATTACTGCTGTCTCTACACTTGCTATTTTTTTATCAATTTCATCTATTCTTGAAATCGTTTCTTGGTAAATAGCCTTTGATTTTTCTACATCATATACTATAGAGGATACCTTATTACTGATCTCAGCTTTTTCTTTATTAATTAGATCTGTTTCTTTAATAAACTTCATTTTCTCTAAATCTATCTTTTCTAATTCCTGTTTTGTTGTTTTTAGCTCTGTACCACCTTGATTATGTTGTATTTTTTTTGTTTCTACTGCTTTTTCATTAATCATAATATTACTTTTGATATTTCTACTTTCATTGGAAATTTTGATTGCCTTGTATTTTTTGATATCTTTCTCTAGATGCTGAAATCTTAACTGTTCGTTTCTCTCAACTTCTAAATCATCAATTCTTTTTCGGATTTCATGCATACGAGCAAGCGCGATATCAAGTCTTCTATCGGCCTCTTCTAATTGTTTTAATGATTCTTCTTTTTTTTCATCAAAATAGGATAGGCCCACAATATCTTCTATAATCTTTCGCCTTTCTTCAGCATTTAACTCAGATATCCTTGTAATCATTCCTTGTTGTACAATATTCAATTTATTCGGAACTGCAACTACAATTTGTAATAATTCAATAATTGTAGATTTTGTTACTTTTTTTCCATTTAAATGGTACTGACTTTCTCCAACTGAGCCTTCCATTTCTCTAGTTAAAGTTACGTTGTCAGAATCAATTGGAATTCCTCTATTTTCATTGTCAAAAGTGATACTTACACGAACCAATTTATGTGATTTATTTTGTGTATCATGAAAAAGAGATTGGAACTTGTCTACACGTAAAACTTTTGGACTATTTTCACCAAGAGCAAACATAATTGCGTCTAATACATTACTTTTTCCTGAACCATTCGGACCAGTAACGGCGGTAAGCCCATTATTAAAGTTAATTACGGTATTTTTAAAGCCAAATGATTTAAAACCATAAATTTCTACCTTTTTAATATAAACCATTCTGACTAAAGTAACAATCTTATTCTATATTATATTTTTTCTTAAATCTAAGATGAATCGCTTGTTCATTCCTATATCTATGCAAATACAAATGATTACAAAAATTTTTGGCTAGTCATTTTCTAAAAGAATATATTTTACTTAATTTTTCTTGTATTTGCTAAAAATTTTTAATAGTTTGAGGAATGTTTCATTCTAAAATATATTTTATAGAGCGAAATATACTCAATATAATAGCCAAATATAAACTATTTTGTCTAAGTTTTTGTTTAAAATTTTTTATTATAATTTTTATGAAGAAAGAATTGACATAGATAGCATGGCAAAACATTTTTTTCTCATTAATGAATAACTTTTAAACATTGTTAAAAATCATGCTGATTGAAATTAGTGTTATCTTAATTGGAATAATTTTACAGAGGCATTACATATTTACAACGACCTATAGATTTGAATGGCAAATGATACGTTTTTTGATTTCTACCCTTGTACCCTAATATAAAATTAATATTAAAGTCTATGATAATATTCTTATAACGAAATAACGAATTTAACTGGCGGAATAATTCATTAAAAATTTTCTTATTTTCCCATCGCTGGGGGTTTATCTGTTTATGATTAAATATGTTTAGTTAAAATTTATGTTATTTTTAATATCTTTAAATGTTTAAGTATAGTATTAGTTAGAAAAATTTCATTACTAATTAATAGTCTGAAAATCTCACTGTTTCATGTATAAGTATTTTTTTTTATTTCTGCTGTTATTTTTTATATTTTATATAGGAGAATTTAGCAATAGTGTAATCGTTTCTGCTAATATTTTTACTGGTTATACAACAAAACTAGTTGAACAAACCCTGATCAAAAATCCTTTGACTAATACATCTTTTATTCAAGAGGAAAATAACCTGTATTTAGAAAAAAAAATCGATAACCATAAAACCCAATTAAATAAGCCAGTTGTCATAGTTAAGACTAATATATTTAGTTGTATAATAGAGAATGTAAATTCTGAAAAACTCTGTAATCTTTTATATGACTGTAATATAGAACTATGTGAAAATATTCAAGCAAGATCAAATCTTATTGTGTATGGTAAAGAACCGATATACTCTATTATTACTTCCAATAGTAGTATAAGCTCTAACCAAATCAAGTTGCAGCCTGGTGAGTATGAAATTTTATTAAAAAATAATGATTTTAGATCTTTAAATTATTGTAATGAAATTATATTAGACGGACTTTCATTTAATGAATTTAATGTAGGATTCAATCTTCCAGATGATAAAGCTTCGATCCTATGTATCAATATTAGCGATGGTTGTTATGGTACCATAAAACAAGGAGAAACTAAAATATGTCAACTCCAAAAAGTTTTATTTAAAAATCTATTTTAGCTTGCAAAACAGTGCGATAGTTTAAAAATAAAACAATTTAAGAGCTATTTCTAGAAACAGCTACTTCAATTGTTGAGACGTTGCGAGTATTTCCATCTTGAGATTTTACAGCTTCAGAACCAATTTTGACTGATGCTACCTTATAACCCAATGTATTCATTCTCTTAACGATAATCTGTGAAACATCTACTGCCATGGGTATGCTTTTTCCTCTTGCTTTTATAAAAACAGTTGGTTCGTTAGCCAGTTGAACCAATGTGGCTGTGACGTAAGTCATAAGTGGTTTTTTTCCGATAAATACCTCATTACTAGATTTTGGTTTACTATCCGTATTTTCATTATGTGTAGACATTAATTTTATTATTCATGGAAAGTAGAATATAATGTTTTTTCAATCCGAAATATTTGTACTATGATCTTTTGCTAAATTATTTAATATTTCATCAATGTTGTCTGGACTTTGTTTTATTTTGTTAATTGTATCAATATCACTAACCTCATAGCAGTGAAGAACGTCTTCCTTATCCTTAAAAAAAAGGAATACACGATCTTCATAAATACAATAATATAATTCCTCCTTTACCATTTTCTCTGGGTTTATCTTTATCCCATTAGATGTTGTTGTAATCACAGGATTTTCCAATAATCCTAATAATAGTTTGGAATAAAAAAATCTACTGTTTCTATAATCAGTATAAATGATTTATTGGATCAAATATTTTATAGAAACAATAACATGACAATGAAAATATCAATATTCTTTCTATTACCTTTGAAATTTTTGTCTCAGATTGAAGAATTCACAACGACTTTATCCTTAAATCTCATTTCCAAATAGTATTTATCTTTTTTGTATATACAAAAGAGAATTAATAGTTATTCCAAAAATTATATATTTTATAAAACAATATAAAAATAAAATTTGGAATATTATTTATAATGCAAAATAAAATTGCGAATGTTAACTTTCACTTTTTTTAATGGGTAAAAAGTATCATATCTATTATTCCAATTGGGTATAAAAATTAATTATATCAAGAATCGAAACTATGACTGATTGGTTGATAAGAATATTTATAGATCAGACAAAATATTGTGAGCGATTATAATAATATAATAATTTAAGTAAAAGGATGAAGACTCGGAGGAAGAGAATTTACATCGTTTAAATGACATTTTACATAATATGCTTTTTACAATAAATATGCAAATACAACAATTTTATTGAAATAAAATATTTAAAGTCTAACAACAGTAAAATTAAGTTCTCATTCTATGTAGATAAACGGTAATAAGAAACAAAAAGGAAGCCAGTATATAGTCGTAGTAAATAAAAAATTAATTAAATTTAATTACTAAGAAACATTATAGGGAATATAATTTTACTATCTCTTGATTATTGCTTCAGTAAACCATGATGGAAACATATCATTTACATTTCTTAATAAATAATTTATGTTACTATCTAAAATGTATGTAGATGCATGATCTTCTCGACTTCTTATACTCCGTCCATAAGTCTGAGTTAGCCTCACAATTGTATTCCACAAATACCAATTCATATCTTTTTTTCTCAATGCAACAACTTTTTTATCACTTAAATCAGGGTAAGGAATTTTAATTATAATCTGAAACCTTGACAAATCATCTTTTAAGTCTAAACCTTGATAAAATGAAGGAGAGATGAGAACTGTTGGTTTTGTGTTTCGTGAATGTCTCTGTAATGTTTCTATTCTATCGGTAGTAGGTCCGCTTTCAATGAGGCGTTGTAAATTTTCCTTGTTTAAACTATTTTTAATATATTCTAATTGTAGATAGGATGTTGTATGAATAATTCCTTTTTCATTTTTGTGTATACTCATTATGTTATTTACAGTTTTAGCAATAATTGGAAGATTATCTAATATGTTTCTACTATTTAACCATGCGATATTCATTAAATAAATGGGTCTATTCTCTTTGGGAAAATCTGAGTGTTTTACGCGAATAAACTTGATTTTATCTTGTGATAAGCCTGTTATTTTACATAAATACTCTTTGTTTAAAATAGTAGCACTCATAAATAACCCATAATTACTTACGTCGAGAATTTCTTTAAAGTAAGAAGATATATCCAAAGGTGTAAGTGTTATTTTTCTAATCAAATCTTTGGATTTACGGTCTATATTTGTTACTAGCCAATTATTCTTATTAGTTTTCATATCAGTAAGGATAAAGTCAAGGTTCTTTTCCCTATTAATGCAATCAATCAAATTTTTTTCAGTAAAAGGTTCCTTTAGAGAATTATTTTCTATAGCATATTCAACATCTTCCATAAAATCCAGTAGAGTCTCTTTATAATATTCACAAAATTCAATCCATGTTTCTATTTCTTCTTCCTTTCTATTTGGTAATTGAAGCTTGGGAAACAGTCGGCTAATATTATCACTATTAATAATAAAACTCTTGAAATCTGAAACTTCCGATTCAATATTATGTACTTCATCAAAGACTAATAATTCTCTTTTTGAAATTATATTAGAAAAATAAAGATCTGAGAGAAAGTACTTGTAATTATAAATAGCATGTGAAGCTTTGGTAGATATCCATTTTTGATGGAAATATTTACACGGTTCCCATTCCAAACTTTCAAATCGTATTTGTTGATTATTTTTTTTAATGTATTTTAGTTTTTCAAATTGTCCAATATCAATATGCTCAAATTTTGTTCCTAATCTATTTATCTTATAATCTGAGAGTCTTGTTTTATAGAGGCAATCAAAATCTTCTTGTTTTTGACATGGCCCATATTCACATGTTTCGTGGACTCCTTCATTTTCTTTTAATATACAGGGGAAGTTTCTTTTACCTTTTGCTTCTTTAACGAAATTAAAATCCATAGAATATTGATTTTGAAGATCTTTAGTTGAGGTACATATATGCGAGCTTCCTAAAAAGCTCGCCAAAGTTATTGCAATAGGACTTTTCCCAAAGCCAGTAGGCGCCTCAAGAAAAATATATTTTATATTGCTCTTTATAGCTTCTTCGATTTCATCTAAAACCTTTTCTTGATTATTTCTTATTTTTTTTAAAGGGAAATAGTTTATTAATTTCATAATGTCTTCAGAAATTTAGACTTTTTTTATTTGTTGTAATTTATTAGCTCTTTTTGTATAAATTTGAAACTTGTCATTATTTAAATGCATTAGTTGAAATTATTTTTTTTAGTAATGATTTTTCTATTTCTTCGCTTGTTTACATAATGTCGATTAGGAATATTACCAGTAATCCAATCTTCACTTAAAGGTTTTCGTGCTCTCCGTGCTGACTTAGGCCCAATTCTTTTTCCTAAAAAAAGACGTCCTTTTTTTGCTATTTTTCCCATTGTTCAAGTAATATTGTTGGAGAAGATTAATTAGTATTGTGTTTGATACTTCCACAATATATTAACATTAATCGAAGAAAATTTCACCATTATTTTTTAGTATTTCTACAGAATTGTTAAATTTATCATGTACTATTATTAAGCTATCATCAAAATTTAATTTTTTTTGCATACTTTGTAAATAAAAATTCAAAGTATATAAATCGTCAAATGTCTCATGAGGGCATAATACAGTAAGATCGTCGTTAAAGATTATAGTCTCATAAATATTCTCTTTATTTTTAAGCAATTTTATGATTTTCATGTTTATTAAATTTTTTCTTTATATTAAAAATCTTTTCAATGCAACATCAATTCAAAACAAACATATTTTAAAAAAAAATTACAATAGTCGTGGTAAATTTAACAGTCACTGAATTTACTTATAAGAGATTCTATTCATTATTAGGCGATTTAATGGATAAAAGAAAAAGAAACATAGATTCAGATGATTTAGTAAATGAACTGATTGATAATTATCAGCAAAATAATTGGGATCATGATGTCTTATCAGGAGGTTAACTAGCAACTAATTGTATATTAGGAGACCCTTTTAAATTTTATTCATTGCTATATTTGTAATGATTTAACATATACCTTATAAGCGATTGAAATCTTTTTAGCAATAATAACATCTATAGTGATGAATTTATACTTCAATTATTTGTAAGACAATATATATTATTTTGGGTTTAAATATTTAATTAATTAATTAATTAATTAGTTATTATTCTAGAACATAGAATCTTATTAGGAATGCTAATATAAATATACGATATTATAAAAATTTATTTATGCTTATATTTTTTAGTCTATTTTAAATATTGATCAATTACTAAATTCAACTTCCATTCAGATTAATTATTCTTAATAATTTCAAAATTAACAAGAGATATAAACAAGTATAAAAGTTAAATTGACAATCCAATTAATTGCAATTATTAATCCTCCCAAATTAAGATGAAAAGTACGAAGCAGATCTAAATATTATATATTTTTTAGTAGACCAAACATTCAGATCACAATTTAACCTCTGTAAGTAAAAAGTTTAAACAAACAATGGGGTCGGCCGGATTTGAACCGGCGAACTCCAGCGCCCAAGGCTGGCATCATACCAAGCTAGACAACGACCCCTCTTTTATCTTACTATACATTTTTTTAGGTTTAATTTTAAGTTTAGGAAGATTTTCAACAAAAGATGATTCTATTCTAACTGTTGTTACAACTAGTAATAACTTCTGTAAAAGTTTCATGAGGGATTATAGTATGTTCTGATTGAGAAACCATCATCTTCTTTCCCTCAATTAGTGTAGGATATGCATGAATATTCTTTTTTTTTTTAAGGATGTCTAAAAAATTTCTTGCATTTTTTTCATCATAATTATCGAGTATCCATCTTAAAGCAAAAGGAAGAGACTTGTATCTGCCCCAGATATCGTTCAAAAAATTATCCAATTCCTTATTCTTAGTAGGCTTTCTTGATATTATTGCAAAAATATTGGCAACACCTCCCTCGTGTACTATACCTATACCATTTTTCAAAGTTACAAATGGCTCAATCGCATATGCTTGACCTGATTCTAAAAGAAATGATCCAAATGAATTGATATTTGGAATAGATTTTCCAGCATGAATAGTATACCGTTCTAGAGAATGACCACTTAAATTTTTAATTGGAATATAACCACTTTTAATTATAGAGTTTTCTATTGCTTTACCTATCTCATTTGATTTTGCCCTATTCCTTGCAACTTTTAATGCTTCCATTAAAGCATTTTCTGATGCTTTTACTAAAGAATGAAATTCATTATTATAGCTAATAGTTACAGCAGTATCTGCTATATAGCCGTCAATGTGTACACCTATATCAATTTTAAGAACATCCTCTTCGGCTACTATTTTTGGATCATTTGGCTCTGCCGTATAATGAGCTGCAATTTCATTTAAACTTACATTTACAGGAAAAGCAGGATTTCCTCCATTTTCTCTTATTTCTTTTTCTATTTTCTCACAGATTTCGTATAAAGTCTTTCCAATATACTCTTTCTTTTTTGCAAGGTCTCTTACGGAACATGCTATTCGACCTGCTTTTCGGTAGCACTCTATGAAATCCACAATAATTCTTTATCCATAGTATATAAAATTGTTTTAAACTTCCAATTCAATTCTTTATTTATCTTAAACAATTTGCTACAATCTCAAGTTGAACATATAGTCATTATGGAATAAAAATTGTTTTATACTATTATTTTATAAATTATATGGAAATGGGAATGAATAATGAAGACAAAACGAATAAGAAAATTGTCATTGCTATTTTGTCAATGCCGGATGGAAAACAATATGAAATTCCCCTAGTTAGCAAAACATTTAGTTCAGGGCGACAAGGCTTTTATGCTCAAATTCCTTCCCTTGTATACAATAATGAAGTATATGGAGGGCAAATCCAGGTGTGGAAAAAAGGAGGCAATAAAAATTAATAACATTGTATTACATTTTTTCTTTAGTATCCCTTTTAATTAAATAAAAATAAATTTACCAAAAATTCAACTTTAATTGTGAGCTTTGAAGGAAAAAATAGTTCATTAAAAATTATATATGTAATTCTTGATGGAATAGGAGATCTTCCTCACTTCTCAATTGATCATCTTACTCCATTAGAAGCAGCTAATACTCCAAACTTAGACTATTTGGCGATGAATGGAATTATGGGTGAAGTGGTCACTGTTGGTAAAGGAATTGCTCCACAATCGGATATTGCTGTTTTTAATATGTTAGGTTATAATTTCAAAGATGTTCCATATGTAGGAAGAGGAGTTGTTGAATCAATTGGTTGTGGGATAGATTTGAAAGATGGAGATCTTTCATTAAGAGGAAATTTCGCTACCATAGATCAAAATCAGAAAATAATAGATAGAAGAGCAGGTAGGATAATTGAAAGTAAAGAAGCTAAATCCCTATGTGATACGCTAAATTCTTCTATTGTATTGAAAGATCCTGATGCGTCTGTAGTGGTTATTCCCACTATCGCTCACAGGGTAACCATAAGGTTTAGACACAAAAAAATAAAATTATCTAATCAAATAACAAATACAGATCCAGCTTATGATAAAGTAGATGGGATGGGTATTGCCAAAACGAATGTATCAGAAATGAAGCTATTGAAGTCGGTTCCACAAGATGAAGATATTTCTTCTAAAATATCGTCTGAGATAGTAAATGATTTTAGTAATCAAGTATATTTTATTTCAAAAATACATCCTGTAAATACATCAAGAGAGGAAAGAAATCTTAATCCTATGAATTGTATTTTAGTAAGAGATGCTGGAAATAAAATGCCTCATTATCCTCCTATAAATCAGAAGTATAACATGCCCGTTGGTTGTGTAGTAGATATGCCTGTAGAGATTGGTATCTCAAAAATTTTAGGTATGGAAATTATTAAAGCTGGAAATGTAAATGACTATGTAACCAAAGCAAAAGTCACTGCTAAGGAATTACAAAAATATGATATGGTGTATGTCCATATTAAAGGTCCAGATGAATTTGGGCATGATGGTGATGCCTTGGGAAAAAAACAAAATATTGAAAAAATAGATAGTGAATTTTTTGGAACTCTTTTAAGGGAATTAAAAATTGCAAATGTAGTAATAGTTGTTTCAGGAGATCATTCTACACCTTGTATAAAAAAAAGTCATACAGATGATCCAGTTCCACTACTTATATCATCAAAAACCATAAGAAACACAAAGGTTCAAAGATTCACAGAATCCTATGCCAAAACTGGAGCTGTAGGGAGTATTATGGGTTACGAGGTTCTAAATAAAACACTAGGAATTATCCGCATGTAACCTAAACTCCAAATACTCATTTTTAATATCTAAAACTTAGAACCAATCAAGTTATCTTTACATAATTCACAAACTTGTTCATCAATATTGGCCTCAATTTTATGATGGACATCACAAATAATAAATGAATATCTCATATAGTTGCATAACTCAACGAATTTGGACATAGTACTAGGAGTATATACTCGATTTGCTACTAGATCTTGAGCAATGTCATCGATTTTTCGCATAACTTCAAAAAGTGATGAAAGCTTATTTATGAGTTCGGTATCCCCTCTCGTTCCTCTTATATAATTGCTAATAGCGGCTTGAGTAACGCCAAGAACTTTAGCTACAAATTCTTCCTTCATTTTGTATTCACTAGTTAATTTTTTTGCCAAAATAGCTCTAATAGCAGGAATTAAGGATTTAGCTTCAATTTCTGAAGGGAGTAACATATATTTCTAATAGAATGAAAAATTATATAAGTTTTCTCGATGTCTTATAAAAAAAAGACGTTTTTTGTTATAATTGCAGAAAATGCATAAATATAACTTTTATTTTTTTTACATTATATGGTGATAGATAATTTGTCCACATCATTTAACATATTTACCACAAAGTGGAGGTCAATATATTAATGAAAACAAAATTCGGGTTTACACAGGGTTTGAACGTTGCTAGATTAGGTTTGGATGAGAATCAGGTAATTACTGCATGCCAAATGGCTGACAGACTCGATTTTGACTCCATTTGGGCAATGGATCACACCAATGTTCCGCAATGGAAAAATGCTGTCGTGAATGATGCTTGGTTACTCCTTGCCGCAATTGGAGCTCTCACAACCAAAGTAGAGTTAGGTACATGTGTTACCGATGCTATAAGACGTCACCCATCAACAATTGCTCTTTCCACAATTACATTGGATAGATTAACGAATGGAAGGGGTATGTTGGGAATTGGTGCAGGTGAAGCACAAAATGTAGTAGATTTTGGAATAGAATTTAGTAAGCCTGTTACGAAATTAAAAGAACAACTTGAGGTAATAGAAAAACTTTTTCACTCTGATCCAGATAATAGGGTAGATTTTAGTGGACAATATTATAAATTAGATAATGCATGTTTGCAGGCTAAAAGCATAAGAAAACCCCGCCCACCAGTCTATATAGCTGCTGGTGCTCCAAAAACCTTGGAATTATGTGCTAGATATGGTGATGGTTGGATCCCCATAGGCTACACTCCTGAGTTATTCAAAACACATGCTAATGTAATTCAGGAACATGCCAAAAATTTTGGTAGAGATCTTTCACATTTCCAATTTGCAAATGATGTAGATGTATATTTTACCGATGATGGAGAAGAGGCATGGAACAAGATGAGAAATGCAGTGAAAGTAAGTCTTTACAAACCTGAATTATTAAAAGCGCATAATCTTGCCCAGGACTCGGAATTCGATTTTAGAAAATATTTTACAGAATATGCAATGAATAAACCCGAACTCATGGAACAAATGAAAAAAGCAGCATTAAAAATTCCAGATAGTGTAGCTCGGTCTGCTATAGGAGTTGGAAAACCAGATGAAGTTATAGAAATGCTGGAACGCTTTATAAAAGCTGGAACCAATCATTTTATAATAAGATTCTGGGGAGATGGATATTTTAAAAATATTGAATTATTTGGAAAGAAGGTTATTCCCTATTTTCGAGAACAAGAACAAAAATAATCTCTCCATATTTTTCTCAATATTGTTATATACACTGAATGCAAGAGTTCTATTTGATAAAGTAGTCTAATATTTGAATATCATTCGTTCTTCGAGAACTTCGTTCTTTTTTATCTATTTTTTTAACCTTATTTAGTTTATTAGTAATAGGACTAGCATTATATCCCATATTGTTAAGGACCCTTGCAAATTCTACTTCAAAGCCGTGTATTGTAAATATTTTTTTGGGATTGCATTTTTTTACTAGTTGAATTAATTCATTAAAATCACAATGGTCACTCAATGGAAGAGCATAATCTATTCCCATCATGTATTTATATCTGGGACTACAAGCCCACCCACTAAACCCTATAGTTATTGTATTATATTTTTCTTTCATATATTTTAAAAATCTTGAATTTCCATTCATTAATGGTGCTAACATTACCCAAGGATACTTGCTCTCTAGTTGTTTATCTTTTTCTGCTTCTGTAAACGAGGTTGTATTTCGTAATGGTATTCCCATATTTCGGTATACAGTGTTAATCACCTCTATGCTATCATATGAAAAAAAAGGATCCCAATGACCAAAAAAATTTGTTAATAATTGAGCTTTCCCTAATGGATATCCCATGAGAATAACAGGATTCCCTTTATCATAAGCATCAGCAATAATCTTATTTGCTTGATGAATTATTTCTCTATGATCGGGAAAAATGTAGTCATATCTTCCAAATGTAGATTCAATTATCAGCGTATCTACTTGAGGTATTTTTTTAGGCAGCTTAAGAAATGCTCGTTTCCTGATTGAGATGTCGCCTGTATAGAATATTTCGTTGAAAGCAAGTAATCCTTTGGATCCTAATATGTGACCTGAGTCTATTAACTCTAAATCTTTTTCTTCATATATTGCATTTTTAATTTCATAACCTCGTGCATTTGCTATTGCTTCAGTCTCTATTGATGTAATAGTTGTAATTTTTGATTTATTTCTTGGTTTACGATAAACATGATCTGAATGAGCATGAGAAATAAAAACAAAATCATTAGTCTCAACTTTGGAAGGATCTAACAATATTCGTGTTTCATTATTCTCTAATAATAAACCCTGGTCCATTGATCTAACACGAGAGTGCATGACAATCTATTTTTTATCATGTATTTTAATTAACTGTTATGATCATTTGTGAGATTGGTCCCGAATTGCAATAGTTGCTTTTTTTATTCTGTTCATAAATACAAATTAGAAAAAAGATATTTAGTTTAGATCACCTAGAAAAATGCTAATGCTTAATATGGCTATATTGATTTCAGGAAGAGGGAGTAATATGCATGCCATCTTATCATCACATGCACGATCGGAATTAAGAATTATACAGCCTAGTGTGGTTATATCAAACAATAAAGATGCTCTAGGATTAAAAATTGCGAAAGAACAATTTGGTATACCAACAGAGGTGATTTTGAGTAATGGAAAAAAAGGCTGGGAATATGATAAAGAAATATCTTCGGTATTAAAAAATTATTGTGTATATCCTTCAAATGGTATTATCTGTCTTGCTGGCTATATGAGAATCTTGAGTTCCCATTTCGTTAGAGAATACAAACTTAGAATACTCAATATACATCCCTCACTGTTACCTTCGTTTAAGGGTTTACATGCTCAAAAACAGGCGTTTGATTATGGAGTAAAAATTTCTGGATGTACAATTCATTTTATAGATGATAATGTTGATACTGGACCAATCATTATTCAAGAAAGTGTTCCTATTTATGATAGCGATACAGAAGAGGATCTATCTAATCGTATATTACAATTAGAACATAAGTTATATCCTCTAGCAATAAAACTTTTTTCTGAGGGAAAATTAAGATTAGAAGGACGCAAAGTACATCTCTTAGAGAAATAATTTAATATATCTAATGATTAGAATATTATTAATGTCTAATCCTTTTGTTCCATCGAATTTGACAATTAACCATACACTTAAGCTTCATTATTTTGTTCCTAGTAAAAGAAAATTATGGACTATTATTGGAAAAAATAACGAATATTGGTTAGATCCAGAATTAGATTATTGCTCATGTAAGCATTATTACTATAAAACACTATCTGGAAAAGAGAAATGTCAACATTTAAAGATATTCAATGAATTGCTAAAGAATAATAATTATGATAAAATAAAGTTCTCAGATGAAGAATATTCTAATTTTCTTATTACACTTATAAAAGATATTCTTAGATTTTAAAATTAAAATTAGGATATAGGTAATTTGAATAAAACTTAGCTTATGAGTTTATTTTTAAAAATTACATAGAAATATAGCAATTTGATATCAATTACTAATTGAAAAAAAATATACTTATTGTAGGGTCGGGAGGAAGAGAACATGCACTAGGATGGAAATTATCGAAAAGTCAATCAGTAAATACGGTTTATTATTGTCCTGGAAATGGAGGAACAATCAATAATCTTTCTTTTTCTATAAATGATTTTTCAAAGATAAAATCATTTGCAATAAAAAATAATTGTATTGTAGTAGTAGGTCCAGAAGAACCATTAACAAAGGGAATAGTTAACGAATTATCAGATAGTATAAGTATCTTCGGACCTACCAAAGAAGCAGCTCAATTAGAATCTAGTAAATCCTTTGCAAAACATTTTATGAAACAAAATAATATATCAACTTCTGAGTATAATATTTTTTCAGACCCTGAAAAAGCCCAAGATTTTGTGTATAATACCAATAAGTCTTTAGTTATAAAAGCAGATGGGCTTGCTGGTGGAAAAGGAGTCGTTGTGTGTGATAATAAAGAAGATGCTCTCAATGCAATTGATTCTATAATGTTAAAGAAGCATTTTGGAAATTCTGGAAATATTATAGTAATAGAGGAACGTCTTTTCGGTAAAGAGGTTTCAGTTATCACACTATCTGATGGTGATAATATTATTCCTATGGCTACAGCTCAGGATCATAAACGAATTTATGAGAATGATAAGGGCCCAAATACTGGTGGGATGGGTAGTTTTTCTCCATCCAAAATCATATCTAATGAGATTTTCAATGATATAATAGATAAAATTATGAAAAAAACGATACATTCTATGAAAAAAATTAATAATCCATTTGTTGGGTTTCTCTATGCTGGTTTAATGATTGAAAAAGATACTAAAAAACCATATGTTTTAGAATATAATGTACGAATGGGTGATCCCGAATGTCAATCTATCATGCTGAGAATGAATTCAGATTTGTATGATTATCTTAAATGTTCAATATGTGGAACTTTAGATACTTTACCTCCTATTAGTTGGTCTGAAAAGCCAGCAGTTTGTGTAGTTATGGCAGAAAAAGGATATCCCTCAAACCATGCAAAAGGAAATGTTATTCATGGGTTAAATTCTCCTTTTACCCCAAATGTTAAGATTTTTCATGCGAGTACAACACGTAATAATAATAAAATCCTTACCTCAGGAGGAAGAGTCTTAGGAGTTACAGCAATAGGAACAGATTTTAATAAGGCCAGAACAGATGCCTATGACTCAGTAAGAAAAATATACTGGGGGGCAAATAATCAATATTATCGAAAAGATATTGGTTTGGACACTTAAATAAAGAAATCTGTGTAAATAACTCTTTTCTCAGTAACTAATAAATTAACAGGAATATCGTCTTGAGTTTTAGGTATTTTATCTATTATCTGATTTTCAAATGCTAATCCTATAGTGTAGTTTGCCCTTCTTTGGGAAAGAAATCTATCATAATAACCTTTTCCATAACCTATTCTATTTCCTTCTAAATCAA
Source organism: Nitrososphaeraceae archaeon (assembly GCA_036769505.1). Classification (GTDB taxonomy): domain Archaea; phylum Thermoproteota; class Nitrososphaeria; order Nitrososphaerales; family Nitrososphaeraceae; genus TH1177. The sequence continues at coordinate 5,762 of DAIPKY010000006.1, read as the reverse complement.
ATGCAATCCCAGGTACAATAAGTAAATCCATTTCTTCAATGATGAAGTCGGACATTGAATTCTCTAAAATTCCATATTTTCCTTTTGTCATTTTTATATCTTGAAATGAATTTTCGATGATTTTAAAGAATACGATTCTATTTGAATCTATTATTCTTGGTAAACTAATGGTTTTTTTTGTGTCTAACGAATGTTTAATTATTTCAATAGTATTCACTTCTGATCCAAATGGATAGTATATTCCTATAGATGAAGATTTTTTATATTCTTTTGTAGAAATGACCCTATTACTAATAATGTTACTATTGACTACCATTTCATGTTCAGAAAGAGAATTTCTTCTCCTTAAAATGTCTAGACGTATCTTCTCTTTTGATAAGCGATTTTTTGACATTATGTGCAACAAGCTAATATTCTGCGAGCTGCCAAAACTGTATTTTTTAAAAGCATAGCTATCGTCATAGGTCCTACGCCACCAGGTACAGGGGTTATCAAAGAAGCTTTTTTAGAAACGTTTTCATAATCTACATCACCCATTACTTTCCCGTTTACACGAGATATTCCTATATCAATTACTATGGCGTCCTCTCTCACAAAGTCGGCTGTGATTGTGAAAAATTTTCTATTTCCTACAGCAGTAATAATTATGTCTGAATTTCTAATTTTTTCATGAAGATTTTTCGTTTTCGAATGACATATCATAACTGTTGCATCATTATCGAGTAAAAGTAATGAAAGAGGTTTTCCAACAAGGATACTTCGATTTACTATAATGGCATCTTTACCCTTTAGTCCAACATTGTAGTATTTGAATAATTCCATAACTCCTAATGGAGTACAAGGAATAAATGATGGTTGTTTATTTAGTAATAAACCTGCATTATAGTATGTTAATCCATCTATGTCTTTCTGTGGTTCAATTGCATTAATCACATTAAATTGATTGATATGCTCAGGAAGAGGAAGTTGCAATAAGATCCCATGAACTGATTCATCTTCATTTAATCTCTTTATTAATTCGATCAACTTTTTTTCTTCTATTGATGAATTTATTGCATTATCTTTAGTTTCAATACCAACCTCTGAACATGCTCTATGTTTATTTCTTACATAAATCGCTGAAGCTGGATCATCACCTACCAAAATGGTAGACAGGCAAGGATTAATACTGCGTTTCTTTAAATGCTGAATTTCTATTATTAGTTCCTCTTTTATTTTTGAGGAAATTTCAAGCCCGCTAATTATCAACTTAATTTATACGAAATTAACTTATTTATAAAACCGATCACGTTAATAAAATACGGATGTAAATAAAAACATTTTATTTTTCTACCAAAAATAAACCTCAATAGAGGAACTATAAAGGGAAAAATAATAAATAGATTATAAAGGTAATATTGATGTGACTAAAGCCACTCCTATAAATTCTCATGCAGCTCTATTATTAGAATATGTTGATAAAGAAGGAGAGAAAAAAAAATTTTTAGTAATTTCTGATCTTCACCTCGGAGCCGAAACAGAAATAATAAAAAAGGGTATAAACATTGATTCTCGTGGTGTCTATAGAGATCTATTAAGAGAAATTGAGGAATTAAAAGCATTACATTCATTTAATGGTATTATCATTTTGGGAGATTTAAAAAGCTCTATCGTACATATTACTAAAAATGAGTGGGAAACAATACCTATGTTTCTTAAAGAGTTATCCTTAGATATGGATATATTTTTAATTCCAGGAAACCATGATGTGAATATAAATTTATTGGTACCAGAGCCAGTAATAGTTTGTAAATCTTCTGGATTAGTTATTGATGATATATTATTAATTCATGGACATACGATTCCTGAAAAAACTCAATTTAATATAAACAAAATTATTATGGGTCATATTCATCCTATTTTTATTAATTCCAATAGCGTTGTTCATGGAAAAAGATTATGGATATATCTAAAGGTAAAAAAAGAATCTATTTTTGGATTAAAAACAACAGGTATAACCGAAATAATAATCATTCCCACGTTTAACAAATATTTTTATTCTTTACGTTATCATAAAGAATCGAAATCTATATCACCATTAATTAGACAATTAATTAAAAAGGATGCTATTCTTTCAGGATTATTATTTACATTAGAAGGATCTCTTATAGGAGAGACTCAAGAAATAAAAAATTTATTCTAATTTGGTTCCCTCATTATCTTTTTTTAAGTATTTTTTAAGAGGTTCAATAGTAGGCGAGTTTGTTTGTAGCCATTGAAGAGTTTTTATAAATGACGAAGCAGCCTCAAATGTAGTCATTACTGGAATGCCCATTTCTACAGCTTTTCTTCTAATATAATATTCATCATTTAACATATTCAAGTATTTTTCCATCGTAGAAGTAGATGGAATATTGATGATAAAATCTATTTTATGTTGATATAAAAGATCAATAATATTTGGTTTTCTTTCAGGTTCATTAATTTTATAAACTCTTTGAATATCTTTAATCCCATTAATTTCTAAGAAATCCGCTGTATGTTCGGTAGCCATTATTTTATAATCCATTGATGCCATCAAAGATATAACTGGTAGTAATTTTTCCTTATTTTTTTGTCCTCCTATTGTAATTAATGAAGTTCCTTTTTTTGGTAAAGAATAACCTGCAGCTATGTAAGCTTTACTTAGTGCATCGTAAAAACTTGTTCCAAAACATGCAACTTCGCCAGTAGAATGCATTTCAACACCAAGAACTATATCGGCTCCTTCTAATTGCATAAAGGAAAATTGAGGAACTTTTATAGTGAATCCATTTGTGTTCAGCCATAATTGTTCGTGAATATTAGGTAAAGGTTGATTTAACATTGCTCTGGCAGCTAAATCAATAAGATTTATCCCTACGTATTTTGAAACAAAAGGCATCGATCTACTTGCTCTGATATTGGCCTCTATCACCAAAACTTCCTCATTTTTAACGAGAAACTGAATATTAAAAGGTCCCAAAACATTCAAGGCTCTTACGATCTTTTTAGAATAATCTGTTATTGTATCCATAATATTTCTTGTTAATCGCCATGGAGGTAGACACATCATTGCATCTCCTGAGTGAATCCCCGCATTATCTATATGTTCTATTATAGATCCAATAATTATCTTATCATTTGAACCTACACCATCGACCTCTACTTCAGAAGCATCTTGGAAAAATTTACTTATTACTATTGGATGATCTGGACTTACAACAGTTGCATTATCAATAAATTTTTCTAACTGCTTATCATCCCACACTACTTTCATGGCTGCACCACTAAGAACATAGGAAGGTCTTACCAATACTGGATACTGCACTGATTCAGAAAATGTTTTTGCCTCATCAAGATTAGTAAATTTTCTCCATGGAGGTTGTGTAATCTTTAAGGAATCTAAAAGTTTGGAAAACTTTTCTCTATCTTCTGCTCTATCAACATCATAACTCGAGGTTCCTATTATCTTTGCACCATTCTTTGCCAAACTCTGTGTCAGATTATTTGCAGTTTGACCTCCTACGCAGGTTATTATACCATCAGAGTTCTCTTTGTCATAGATATCAAGAACCCTTTCTAACGTAATTTCTTCGAAGTATAATCGATCGGAAACATCAAAGTCTGTTGAAACGGTTTCAGGATTACAATTTATTATTGAAACCTCACTGATACCATTGTTTTTTAATCCTATAACCATATTTACTGTACCCCAATCAAATTCAACACTACTTCCAATTCTATATGGACCTGCACCCAAAACTATTGCATTTTTACCTTTGTTTTTAATTCTAACATCATCAAACTCTCCACCATATGTAAGATATAGATAATTTGTCTGCGCTGGCCATTCTGCAGCAAGGGTATCAATTTGTTTTATTACTGGTTCAATTCTAAATGTTTTTCTAATATGCCTCACCTGAAACTCATCTAAATGGAAATAATAGCCTAATTGTTTATCGGAAAATCCTAATTTTTTTGCTTCTCGTATAAGATTCTCATTAAAATTATTTGATGAAATTTTTAATTTTTTCTCCATTTCTATTATATTTTTTATTTTATTTAAAAACCAGGGATCAATACTAGATAATTGATTTATTCTTTCGATTTTCATTCCAAAATATATTGCCTTAACGACATCGAACAAAATATTATCATTAGGATTCAAAAGCGAATATTCAATATTTTCTAATTCTTGTCTCACTTTTTCATCTAATCTATTATTGCCAACAATTCCAATTTTCCCGATATCACACATTCTAATTGCTTTTTGTATTGCTTCCTCAAATGTTCGTCCTATAGCCATCACTTCACCCACAGATTTCATTGTAGTTCCTAGTCTTGAATTCACCTTTTCAAATTTATTGAAGTCCCATCGTGGCATTTTCACTACAACATAATCTAAAGATGGTTCAAACAAAGCGGTAGTTTTTTTAGTAACTTTGTTAATCAATTCATCTAGATTATAACCTAGTCCCAATTTGGCAGCCATGTATGCTAAAGGATATCCTGTTGCTTTACTGGCTAAAGCAGATGATCTTGATAGTCTGGCATTAATTTCTATTGCGCAATATTCTTCGGAAGAGGGCTCTAGACCAAATTGAATATTACATTCACCTATTATATTACATTCATTTGTAGCCCTCATAGCCGCTGAACGTAGCATATGATATTCATAATTATTAAGTGTCTGCGATGGAGCTACTACAATATTATCACCAGTATGAACTTTCATAGCAAGTATATTTTCCATATTACAAATTATTATATTATTTCCTTTGTGATCTCTCATTACTTCATATTCTATTTGTTTCCAATGACCAACATATTTTTCAATGAGAACTTGTTTAGACATGCTTAGAGCAATACCTCGATGTACGATTTCTTGAAGCTCATATTCATTGTATGCGACTCCTCCTCCTTTTCCTCCTAATGTATATGCAACTCTTACAATGACTGGATAACCAATATTTTTTGCAACCCCTATTGCTTCTTCCACAGAATAGGACGGTGCACTGGATAATACAGGAACATTACATTTCTGCATCGCTTCTTTAAAAAGCTGTCTATCTTCGGTTCTGTTTATACCTTCGATAGGTGTTCCTAGAACTTTGGTTCCATATTTGTTTAGTATCCTCTCTTTGAATAGAGCAATTCCACAATTAAGTGCAGTTTGTCCTCCAAATGATAACATAATAGAATCAGGTCTTTCTATTTCCAATATTTTAGATACGTATTCTTTAGTAATAGGTAATAGATATACTACATCAGCGAATCTAGTATCTGTTTGAATTGTAGCAATATTAGGATTAACTAAAATAGTCTTTACTTCATCTTCTTTCAGAGCTTTAAGACATTGAGAACCAGAGTAGTCAAATTAGCGGTTAGAATCCTAACTTTCGCCTGCTTCTCCGATTTTTATTGCACCACTCCCCAGTACTATAACTTTTTTAATATTTTCTTTCTTTGGTATTTTTTTCACCTCTCCTCTTTGTATTGAAGTTTATTTTTAGATAATTTTTCTCTCTTATTTAAATTAACAATTTCTTTAAATTTGTCAAAAACATAATTACAATCATTAGGGCCTGGAGATGCTTCAGGATGAAATTGGACTGCAATTATTGGTTTTTTATTATGGATGATACCTTCTATAGTATTATCATCTGAATTGTAAAACCACGGTTGAAAACCTGTAGAAGTTAGAGTTGCTGGATCAATCCCATATCCATGATTCTGACTGGTTATATATGATAAATTATTTT
>DAIPKY010000029.1:15341-17128 GCA_036769505.1 Nitrososphaeraceae archaeon | reverse complement strand
TTTAGAATTCCATTTGCATCAATATCAAATGTTACTTCGATTTGAGGAACTCCTCTAGGAGCAGGTGGAATCCCGGTAAGGTTAAAAGTTCCTAATGAAACACAATCTGCAGCCATAGGTCTTTCTCCCTGTACTACATGAATGGTAACTGCAGATTGATAGTCTGCCGCAGTTGTAAAAACCTTACTTTTTTTGGTAGGAATAGTTGTATTTCTTTCTATTAATGCCTCTTTAAGACCTCCTAAAACTTCAAGTCCTAAAGTTAATGGAGTAACATCTACAAGTAAAATATCTGATGAAACATCTCCTGCAATAATAGCTCCTTGTATTGCAGCACCCAGAGCGACTGCTTCCATTGGATCAACTCCTCTTTCAGGTTCTTTACCCATTATTGTAGCAACAAATTGCCTAACTATAGGCATTCTAGTTGGTCCTCCAACCATAATAATTTTATCAATCTCTGCAGGAGTAAGTTTGGCATCTTGTATTGCTTGTTGCATAGGATTCTTAGTTTTTTCAACAATTGGTCTTAAAAGTTCTTCCAGTTTTGAACGTGTTAGATTAATTATGAGATTTTTTGGTCCAGTAGAAGGATCATATGCTAAAAACGGAAGATTTATTTCAGTTGATACAAGATTAGATAATTCTATTTTTGATTTTTCTGCTGCTTCTCTTATTCTCATCATAGCAGCTTTATCGTTTCTTACGTCTAATCCTGTTTGTTGTTTGAATTCTTGTAAAATATATTCAATAATAACATTATCCATATCGGTTCCTCCAAGTTGAGTATCTCCTGAGGTACTTTTAACTTGAAACACTCCTCCACCCATTTCCATAATAGTTACATCCAATGTTCCTCCACCAAAATCAAAAACCATAATTTTCAAATCTTTTTGAATTTTATCTAATCCGTAAGCAAGTGAAGCGGCTGTAGGCTCATTGATAATTCTTACTACCTGTAATCCTGCTATATCACCTGCATCTTTTGTTGCTTGTCTCTGATTATCATTGAAATATGCTGGTACAGTAATAACAGCTCTATCTACTGTATCTCCCAAAAATGCTTCAGCATCTTTTTTTATCTTTTGTAAAATAAATGATGAAATTTGCTGAGGAGTATAGCTCTTTCCTCTTACATTAAATTTAAAATCTGTACCCATCTTGCGTTTAGCAGCAAAAACAGTTCCTTCAGGATTGGATATCATTTGTCTTCTGGCTGGTTCCCCAACCAATAACTCACCAGTATTTGTAAAGGCTACTACAGATGGAAAAGCTTTTCCACCAACTGAAGCACCTTCCGCTGCTTGTATTATTGTAGGTTTACCACCTATCATTGTTGCTGCTGCAGAGTTACTAGTTCCTAGATCGATACCAATAATTTTTCCCATCTTTAATAATCACCTATATTTTAGTTTGATTCATCTATATTATTGTTCATTATATTTTTTTTGGATATTTCAACTAGACTGGGTCTCAGAACTTTGTCATTAAGCATATAACCAATACGTATTTCATTTGTAATAGTATTTTCTGGAAGATCATCATTGTATGAGAAGCTAATAACATCATGTTTGCTTGGATCTAAAATCTTTCCTATAGTTTCAATTGGAGTTACATCTTCAGATTTCAAAATGTTATCTAAATTTTTTAAAATACCTTCTAATCCATTAAGAAAAACCTCATCGAGATCTTTATTCTTTTTTATTATATTGAATGCTCTCTGATAATCATCACGAACAGTTAAAAATAGAGAAAGAAGATTAGATTTATTTGATTCTATAGTAGAA
>DAIPKY010000029.1:0-15241 GCA_036769505.1 Nitrososphaeraceae archaeon | reverse complement strand
TATTATCATTGGTTTGTTTTTCATCTTTTTCCACAGAATTATCATTATTGATCATGTTAATTATATTCAAATGAATAAGGCCGGATAATTAGATATCGTTGGAAATAAAAAATAAGTTGAAACCGAAATGAAACAAAGTTTCATACAAATTAAATATAGTATACAAAAAAAAAAATTATGCCAGTTACAGAAGATGAAGAGATTTCTGCTATTATGAAAAGAAAAAAAGAGATCCTAGAAGAAAAATTGAGATCGATGAAAGAAATAAAAAAAATTAACAAGCCTATTAATCTTACCGATTCAAATTTTGATATGGAGAAATCAAAATACTCTTTGTTAGTCGTAGATTTTTGGGCTGCATGGTGTGGTCCATGTAAAATAGTATCACCCATCATAGAACAATTAGCAGAGCAATATGCTGGAAAAATAGTATTTGGTAAGGTTAATGTAGATGAAAATCCTTACATCTCACAAAGATTTGGAATTCAAAGTATTCCAACTCTAATGATCTTGAAAGAAGGAGAGGTTATTGATGTAATGGTTGGCGCATTACCAAAAGGACAAATTGAAAATAGAATAAGGCAACATATAGAATAGAGGTACGCCTACATACATTAGAAATAAATGAAAATAATTTTGTTCTAATAAAATCATATTTATAGAGAAAATAAAGGAATCATTGTTCAATCACTGTCTTATACAAAAAAACATTGTTGAAATAGGATCAATCATTGAATTTTCGTATTATGAGAGAGTGAGCTATAATAATAATTATAATTAATTAATTATGCATAATTACCTTTGATAGAAGATTTTGCTCCGCAGGCCTCACACAATAAAAAGCCTAATTTTTTATTTTTTTCTGTTCTTGTATCAGGGCTACCACAAACTGGACATATGACATAATCTTTTACATACCTATCAATTAACGCACCAAATGATGAACGTACTTTACGTCCTAAAAAAATAACTCTATCACCGTTAATATAACCAGCCGAAGCAAGCTCCTTATTAAGATATAGTAATAATTTTTCTGGAGCGCGACGTAATGCTTTTGGAAAATCCATAAAGTTTCTAAATATTGTTCTCTGACCAACCCAAATTATTTGTGGAACAGGTAATTCCAATCTAGAGACTTCTTTTTTAGCTGTTGTTCCTAATTTATTATGAAGTCTGTCAAGTAACAATTCGTAATCTGCTTTAGTTTGTTGTTCCATAATCAATTTACATTTTTTCTTACTAATGTACGTTGTGGTAATTACTAAATAAAAAAAAGATTTTAAGATGATGATTGAAATAATAATAATAATAATAAATGATTAATGCAATAAGTACACATCATAAAATGAATGTTATTGCTTTAAAAGTAGTTATTACACAAGTATAAGAACATGGTAGAAAAATTCACTTTTAATTTATTATTAATATGTAATTATTAATTCTGAAAAAAAATTTCTTTTGTTTAAGTGAATCAAATTTATTTTTATTTATCGGTGTCATTTAACCATTGAAAAAATGGATGTACGGTATTATTATAAGGTAGTTTTGAGGAATCAGACACATTATAGCATAACATAAGCATTCTTTTCTCCAGTTTATTGATTAGATGAAATGGAACTTCTGTTTTTTTAAATGGTTTTTTAAATAGTTCATAAAAATAATCTTCTTTATAATAGGCAATATGCTGTTCAAAGCAGTTGGATTGAATTGTTGGATCTCCTACTATTCTAGAACGCATATCTGAAGGGGAAGACGAGTACATTTGTTCTTCTATGCTTATTTGTAATATTCTTTTGTTATATTCTTCCCTTATAAACTCAGAATCAAGTTTATTTTCTTTAAATTCATGAAAGATCTTAATGTTTCTAGCTTGTTGTTCCATAGTCCTTTTTGCTATATTTCTAACAGATAATATTTCTAATTCACTAGTTACTTTATTATCTTTTCCAAACAAATAAAATATTCCAACTATCTCATCTTCCTTAATAAATGGAAATTCAATTTTTTTTTCAATAAATTGTATTATTCTAGAAGATATATCCATTGGGGTAAATATTCCCATAAAGGAATCAGTTACAACAACCATTATTATTGTCTGTCAAGATAATACTTACTATGGAGTTATTAACAACTGATCGATGGTAATCTGATATTTCCTAAATAACCTTTAAACGAAACTAAAATAATTCATTGTATTAAATAAAAAAAAGATTTAGTGAGCATGTGGTGGTGGAGCTCCTCCTGTTGAAATTGACTCATTGTATGTTCCTTCTGCTTTTTCATGGAATTCTAATGCAGCTTGATCTACTTTGATTGCTTGTGGTGGACAAACTGAAACGCATGCCATACACCAAATACAATCATGTTCTCTGATAGGATCTGCTTTATCTGTATAATCTTTTCTTTCTTCCTTTACTGCAGAGCCAGTTCCTTCAAATGTTTCGTTATGGGAATCTTTGGCAGGAACATCCTTTTCTGTTCTATACCATTGAAATACTTGAACTGGACAGGCTTCAATACATGCACCGTCCGCTACACAAGAATCCCAATCAACGGCTACCATGGTACCACTTACACCTAATGGAACTTGTTCTTCGCCTCTTGCAGCATAGGCTGCTTTTACTTCTTCATTTTCGAATGCTTCACCTTGTTGGTTACCTGGGCCCCATCTATAGTGAAAATGTTCACCATCTGAAAGTTGGATTTTACCAATTGTTTTATGATTTTTTGGAAAGTCTGGATCTATTGGCATTTATATCTATTTTATCCATGAACATATATTATATAAATCATATGTGATTAAAAACAATTTTTTTATATATTTAAGAACCCTTGCTTAACCGTTAACTAATTAATATAGAAATATGATCAAATTTATTTTGATTTATTAATTAAAAAAAAGAAAAAAATTTGGAAGCTAGTCATTGAATGCTTTTTCTGCATGCTGAGTTATATCCAAGCCTGCTTCTTCTTCCTCGTCTGATACTTTTAGGCCAATAGTCTTATCTATGATCTTGAAAATTGCTACGGATACAACAAACGCAAAGACTGCAGCCACGGCAATTCCAAATGCCTGTATACCTAGTTGTGCTGGATTTCCGTATAGCCATCCTACAGGTCCTCCCTCCATTATCAAAGGACTAGCAGCGACTCCTATTGTTAAAGCACCTAGGATACCAGTCACACCGTGAACGGAACTAACATCTAATGCATCGTCTATCTTTAGTTTTTCTTTGAATAATACTATACCATAGTATGATCCAAATCCGAGAATGATACCCAGAACAAAAGCGGATTCTCCAGTGATGTAACCAGCAGTAGGGGTAATCCCAGCCAGTCCAGCTATAGCACCATTTATGACGGCTGCTATTGAAGGTTTTCCTGAACGTTTCCATGACAAAAATAGCCACACTAACGTACATGTTGCAGCTGCTATTTGCGATGTCAAAAGAGCGTTTCCTGCAACGCCATTAGCAGCTAATGCACTACCAGCATTAAATCCAAACCATCCCAGCCATAACATAGTAGCACCTACTACCGCTAATGGTAAATTGTGGGGGACCATTATTTGTGGCCCAAAGTTCTTTCTCCTTCCGAATACAAGTCCAGCAGCAAGAGAAGCCATACCCGCGCTTGTATGTATTACTATACCACCTGCAAAGTCCCATACACCAAGCTGTGCTAACCATCCGCCTCCCCAGATCCAATGAGCTAATGGGAAATAAATGAATAAGCTCCAAGCTATGGCAAATATGAAAAATGCACTATACTTCATTCTTTCAGCAAACGCACCAGAAATTAACAGAGGAGTAATTACAGCGAACATCATCTGATAGGTAGCAAAAGTCACTCCAGGAATTGTAACGTTTATTCCAAATCCTTCATGAACCTTTACTCCATTGTAGAATATATGATCTAATCCTCCTATTATTCCGCCTTGAGTAGGTCCAAAGACCAAAGTAAAACCAACAATAAACCACAGGGTGGAAAGAATTGCCAACCCAGAAAATGTGTGCATTATTGCTGAAAGACCATTCTTAAATCGAATTAAACCAGCTTCAAAGAATCCCAAACCAGGTGTCATTAACATGACAAGTCCTGTTGCGACTATCATCCATGCAGTATCACCAGTATCTAACGCCATTCCTGTTGCTAAGTCACCACATAGTATTATAAAAAAGTTTGTCCTAAACTAATAATAAATTAATTTAAAAGAAATATTTAAAAATAATTACAAATCTTCTAATTAATTATATAATATTTGTAATTCTTTCTCGAGCACATTTACTATTTTTTGTATATCTATTTCGGATACCCCTGGATGAACTGGAAACGATAAAACATGTTCACTTGACCAATTAGTATTTTGTAAATTACCACCGTTCAAAGAAAATTTCTGATAAAAAGGTGTTTTATGAACAGGAGGATCATAATAGACAGCTACTCCTATTCCATTTTCTATCAGTTTTTTCTTGATGTGATCTCGTAGAGTTAGGTCACCAGAACCGTTAAATGCTAATGTATATAGATACCAATTAAATTTCTTTATTTGATCCTCTCGTGGAATTTGAATATTATACTTTTCAATAATTGTTTCTAGCAAATTAGATAATAATAAGGAATTTCTTCTTCTAAGATCTAAAATTGTTTTTAATTTTTTCATTTGTATTTTAGCTATTGCAGCACTTAATTCAGGAAGTCTATAGTTAAGCCCTAACAGTCGCGTATCATATCCTTCAACCATGCCATGATTTCTAATCATCTTTAATGTGTCTGCTAATTTATCTTCATTTGTTACAATAGCTCCGCCTTCACCAGCTGTTAACACTTTGCTAGCATACATACTAAAACATCCCATTGTTCCAAAAGTCCCTGTTTGTTTATTTTTATAAGTTGATCCTAGTGATTGACAAGCATCTTCAATAATGTAAAGGGAATGCTGATTTGCAATTTCATTTAGTTCAATTAGATCTGCAGGATGACCATAAAGATGAACAGGTATTATAGCTTTACTTTTTCTAGATATTTTTTTCTTTAAATCTTGGAGGTCAATGGTATAATCTTTAGTATTAATATCTACAAAAACAGGTTTGGCGCCAGATGCAACAACTGCATTGGCAGTTGCTACAAAAGTAAAAGAGGGAAGTAATACTTCATCGTCAGTCTTAATATTGAGTGCAAGTAATGCTGCATGTAAAGCTGCTGTACCAGAATTAACGGAGACGACATGTTTAACATTTAAAAACTCTCGTAGAGATGATTCAAAGTCTTGAACTCTTTTACCGCCATCTCTTGCAGCACTTGTAAGAGCATTTTCATCAATGACTTTAATAATTTCTTGTTTCTCCTCATTATCTATCCAAGGTCTGTTAATGGGAATCATTTTTACTATTGTATGTGATTAAGGATATTAAATAAGTGTTTTTGATAAAATCAAATCAATAAATTATTTACCATTGTTATGTATCGTTATACACATTAAAAATTTTGCATTGACAAAAAATTAGACTGTAATAAACTATTTCAATAATATCCAAGTAAATTTATAATATTTAAAATATATCAATTAAAACCTAATTTTTTAGAAAAATGTTTTCTATAAAAAAACAATAATTGTTATATTATACTTAATTCATTTAAAAATATTTTTGAATTTGGTTAATTTGCTATTTTATATACTAACTATTAATATTATTAAAATATAATAAGAGGTGATTAGATTTATCTTTGTGCAGATGTGGCAGAGTGGTCTTCTTTACAGAACACAATAATGCGTCGGCCTTGAGTGATTTTCAAGGTTAAAGCAAGCCGATTCGCCTTCGGGCGATCAGGAGTTCGAATCTCCTCATCTGCGCTTCTATTTTTAAAAAGATTATTGAATCAATTTAAGAATAGGTATAAAATTTTATTAGACTTCGATAATCAAACTCGCATTAATGGACAAAAGATTAGGAGTAGTAATGGCTATATTGGTCGTTATAAGTGCAATAGTTACAATTTTTATATCTCCGTTAGATACTACTATTCCTATTCCAGAGCCCTCATTCTTGAGTAATACAACAAATCAGAATAAAGGTATCGACATAATTGCAGAAAATCTCTCAACACCTTGGGCTATAGATATTGCAAAAGATAATAGAATCTTTTTTACTGAACGCGAAGGAAAGATCAGGGTAATTGATGAAAAAGAAATCCTTCTTGATGAACCAGTAGCTTATATCAGAGTTGCACAAAATGGAGGTTCAGGATTATTAGGAATTGCTCTTCATCCTAACTTTACAGAAAATCATTTAATGTACATTTATCATAGCTATATGAAAGATAATAAACTTTATAATAAAGTTTTACTTTTAAAAGAAAAAGATAACAAAATTATTGAATCAAAGATAATAATTGATTCTATTCCTGGGTCACCATATAACAATGGAGGAAGAATAAAGTTTGGCCCTGATTATAAGTTATATATTGCCACAGGTGATGCTTCTGATCCCCTTTTAGCACAAAATCTTTCTTCACTTGCAGGTAAAATATTACGCATAAATCCGGATGGATCTATTCCCTCTGATAATCCATTTAAAGACTCATCTATTTATTCATATGGACATAGAAATGTTCAGGGAATCGCATGGCATCCCAAAACAAAACAAATGTATTCCTCAGAACATGGTCCATCAGGATTTGATGAAATTAATTTGATTATTTCAGGAAAGAACTATGGATGGCCAGAGGAAGAATGCAGAGGATCAAATATTTCTCAAAAAGCTATTATTTGTTTTAATCCTGCAGTGGCACCTTCTGGTATAACGTTTGCTTCATCAAATAAACTAGGTTATCAAAATGATCTAATCTTAACAACTCTCAAAGGTTCTCATTTAAGACAAATAGACGTAGAATCAGGAGAACAAAATAATATATTAGTAGGCTATGGTCGACTGAGAGATATTATTGAATCTAGTGACGGTACACTATATGTTCTGACTAGCAATACCGATGGAAGAGGAATTATCCAACATAATGATGATAAAATTTTAAAAATACTTAAACCATAAACTCTTGTGGACAAAATTAATAAAAAGGAAAATATCAAAAATATCAAAAAATTTTATGAGTTAGATCATCAGGAACGTTTGCAATATTTGAAAAAAGAAGCTCACATAACTGAGCAAGATTCAGAAATCTTGCAGGATTTTCCAAAAAATTTTACTTTTAAGAAAATTAACAACATGATTGAAAATGCAATCGGATTTGTACCCATTCCGTTAGGAATTGCTACTAATTTTGTTATAAACGGAAGAAAATATTTAATTCCAATGGCGATAGAAGAACCATCTGTTATCGCTGCTGCAAGTAAAGCTGCCAAAATTGCAAGTAGAAAAGGAGGGTTTTTAGCTGAAGCAGATAATTCTATCATGATCGGACAAATCCAATTAGTTTCACGAGATAAAAGGAATAATAAAGACAAATTTTCTAACAAGAAAGAAAGAGATAAAATAAAAAAAATAATATTGAATAATAAAGAAAAGTTATTGGAAATAGCAAATTCAAAAAGTAGATCAGTACATGCTATTAATTTACAATTAAGGGAAATGTCTGATGAAAGCAACAACAAAATGGGTTACATGATAATAATCGAGTTAATTATAGATACAAGAGATGCAATGGGAGCAAATGTAATTAATACAATGTGTGAATTAGTTGGTTCAGAATTAGAAAAAATAACTAAATGTACAGTTATTTTAAAAATTCTTTCGAATTATTCAACAAAAAGAATGGCTAGATGTAAAGCTATTTTTCCAAAAGAATTGATTGGTGGCTCGACTGGTGTGAATAGAATTTTATATGCATATGCATTTGCATATTCTGACATATACAGAGCTGTTACACATAACAAAGGTTTGATGAATGGAATTGATGGAGTAGCTATGGCCACAGGGCAAGATGTTAGAGCTATAGAAGCAGCTGTACATGCATATGCTTCTAATGATGGAAAATATAGATCTTTGACTAAATGGTATAGATCAAAAGAAGGAGATTTAGTGGGAGAAATCGAGATTCCATTGGCTATAGGAATTGTCGGAGGAATAAGCTCAGTACATCCATATGTGAAAGTAGCTTTGAAAATATTAAATCTAAAAAAAGCCAAAGAACTTGCTTTAATAATGGTAGCTGTAGGTCTAGCTCAAAATTTTGCTGCAATTCGTGCTTTAGCGGATGAAGGAATCCAGAAAGGACATATGAGATTACATGCCCGAAATATAGCCATAACTGCAGGAGCAACCGATGAACAAATCAATATCGTTGCAAGCAGACTTGTCCAAGAAAATAATGTTACTGTAAATAAGGCTGAAGAAATTATTGAATTAATCAATAAAAATGAAAATTGATACAAAGTAGTAGATATATATCTGATGAAACGAAAAATTTTTTGTTATAATAGTTATGGCTCACATAGTAAAATTTGTTGTACCTAAGGGAACCATTGAAGAAGCAACTTTAAAGATTCTTGAAGAAGCATGGCAAAAAATAAGCGGTAGAGCACGAACATATAGAATTAAGTTAAGTGATCCAGAAATAGAAGTTAAACTTTTGAGGCCCCAGGAAATTCCTACGTATGTACAAGAAGGACTATATGATGTTGGAATTACGGGGAGAGATTGGATTAGAGAAGCAAATGCAGATGTAAAAATATTGCTTGATTTAGAATATGGTAGAGTTAAACAAGTAATAGCTATACCAGAAAGTTTTCAATTTAATAATTTGGATGAAATGATTATAGATCATGTAAGGAGAGAAAAACCACTCAGAATATCTGCAGAATATCTTACTACTACAGCTAATTATATAAAATCTAAAATTGCCTACCAGAAATATTTTGGAAATAGCAATCCTATGATTATTACTCCCTGGCTTAGAGTTGGTGAAAATAAGAATGTTCAAATATTTCTCTCTTTTGGAGCTACAGAAGCTAAGCCACCAGAAGATGTAGATGCCATATGTGATATTACTGAAACTGGAACAACTTTAGCTCAGAACAATTTAAAAATTATAGATACAATTATGGAATCTACTTCTGTTCTAATTGCAAATAAAAATTCTCTTAAAGATAATAAAAAGAGAGAGAAGATAGCAGATATGATTGCATTATTAAGAGGAGTAGTAGAAGCACGTAAAAAACTGCATATTTTTGTTAATGTTAAAAAAGAAAATTTAGATGAATTACTTTCTACTTTACCAGCATTAAAGAGACCTACAGTTAGCAATTTAAGTGAAGAAGGATGGTATGGAGTGAATACCATAATTGATAAGAATGAATTTATAAAAATGGTTCCAATTATGAGAAAATTAGCACAGGGTTTAGTTGTATCGGAACCAAGACAAATATTACCATTAGAAGAGATCAACATAGATAAAGAAGAATAATTGATTAATAGAATAACAATTAAAAATGCTAAATTAGATGTAGAAAGTGTACGTTATAGAATATCGAGTAATTTTTCTGAAGATGCAATTAAAAAAACTCGGGAGATTATAGAAAACGTTAGAAATTTTGGTGATGATGCTATAAAGAGATATACTTCTGCATATGATAAAATAGAATTAGATTCATTCCAAGTCAATAGAGAAGAAATAGAAGAAGCATACAATTGTATTTCTGATGAGCATATTAAAACTATTAACCTTATTAGAAATAGATTGATAAGAAACGAAACTATTCTTTTAGAACACCTTAAAAAAATATCCTCACTCTATATACAAAATGAAAACATACAACGAATAATCCAACCTATTTCTAGCGTTGGTTGTTATGTTCCTGGTGGATCTGCAAGATATCCTAGTACACTAATAATGTGTGTAACCCCAGCAAAATTAGCAGGTGTTAAAAGAATAGTAGCAATAACACCAACTAAGGTAAATGGAAAAATAGATCCCCTTACATTAGTTTCTGCTGATATTTGTGGAGTTAATGAAATATACAAAATTGGAGGAGCACAAGGTATTGCAGGATTAGCATTTGGAACTGATAGCATCAAGAGAGTGGACAAGATTGTAGGTCCAGGAGGAATATTTGTAACAATTGCAAAATTATTGGTTTCAAATAGAGTATCAATTGATATGTTAGCAGGCCCTACGGAATTAGTCATTTATGCAGATGATAAATCCAATGCTAAATATGTTGCTTTAGATTTGATTTCCCAATCAGAACACAGCAAAGATACGTTTTGTGGACTAGTAACTAATTCATCTAAATTTGCAAATACAGTTGAAGATGAAATTAATAATATTTTAGAAAATAAGATTTCACGTTCAGAAATAGTTACAAATAGTTTAAAAGAAAATGGATTTATCGCTATAACAGAGAATGAAGATTTAGCGATAGAATTTATTAACGAAATAGCTCCTGAACATTTACAGATTATGGCTAAAAATGAATTAAAAATGGTTAAAAAAATTACATCTGCAGGACTTACTTTAATTGGAGAAAATACTCCATCTGCAGCTAGTGACTATTGTTTAGGCTCAAATCATGTTCTTCCTACTATGGGATTTGGTAAATCAAGAACATCTTTATCAATATTAGATTTTGTCCGTATTTCAAATATAGTTAAAGCTTCAAGAAAGGCGCTTAAGGAAATTGAGCCTTATGTCAAGATAATAACTGAAGAAGAAGGATTAGTTAATCATTATAAAGCCGTTAAAGAAAGAGTAATAGACCGTCCAAATCAAAAAATAGATGATGAGAAATAAAGTATGGATAAATGGTTTGAATCAAAATTAAGTCAATTAGGAAAACTAGATTATTACAAAAAACCAGAAAAATATAGAGGATTAAAACTAGATGCAAACGAAAATCTTGCTTTAAAAAAAGATTTTATAAAAAAAATAGCTATCAAAGCTGCAGAAAGAGAGGATTTAAGAGAATATCCATTACAACAAGTTGATGACTTTTATTTACAGCTTTCAAAATATACTCAAATAGATAAAAAGTATTTAGCTATTGGAAATGGCTCTGATCAAATAATAGATTTAATCCTGTCAGTCTTTGGAAAAGAAAGAAGAGTAACTACCTTTACTCCTACGTTTTCTTATTTTATTGATAGATGTTTATTATATTCCTTAAAAATAGACAAAATACCTCTTTTACAAGATAATTCAATTGATATCAAAAAGTTTATTCAAAGTGCAAAAAAATCAGAAATAATATACATTTGTTCACCAAATAATCCTACTGGTAATCAATTTGATAAAGAATTATTAATAGAGTTAATTAAAAATTTTGATGACAAATTAATAATTATAGATGAAGCGTATGTAGAGTTTGCTAGTTATTCGTTTTGTTATGAAACAATAAAAAGCCAAAATATAATACTATTAAGAACATTATCAAAAGCATTTGGATTAGCAGGAGCAAGATTGGGTTATTGTATTGCTAATGAAGATTTTGCACATACATTTAAAACTATTATACAGTATCCTTATGCAATAAATAATATTTCTTTAAATATAGGAAGTGAAATATTAAAGAATTCAAAATATATTGAGAAAACTATTAAAATTATAAAGAAAGAACGTAAAAGAATATTAGATTCGTTAAAAGAAATTAATAATGAAATAAAAGTTTTTCAAACTGAGTCTAATTTCATTTTTTTTCAAATATCTGATATGAATAAATATGAACATGTTTTAGCTCAATTAAAAAAAGATAATATCGCAGTTAAAACAATAGGAAGGATAAAAGATAGAAGAGGAGGTCATATTAGAGTAACTATCGGAACAAAAATCATGAATAATAAATTTTTAAGATCCTTATATAAGGTAATATAATGTATCAAAAATTAAATAATAATAATTTTATTCTTAACATGAGAAGATGTTTTCATATTGACTATATTATTTTCGATATTGATGGAGTTTTAATTGACGTAAAAAAATCTTATAATGAGGCAATAAAAAATACAGTGCAATTTATACTCAGAAATTTCATTAAAAGAGATTTGAAAAGTTTAGTTACAGATAAGATCATTTTGAAATTTAGACAGACTGGAGGTTTCAACAATGATGCTGATACAAGCTATGCAATTAGTTTAGCACTATTATCACATCAAGACCTTGAAAATGCTAATCTTGAAAAATTTCTAATGGAGGTAGCAGAAAATGCTGATGAAACTGGCATAGAATCTGTTGAGAGATATCTTAAAAAATTAAGAGTTAATAAAATCTCTCATTCTGATTATTTGATAAATATTGATAAAATTCGCAGATATTTGAACTATCCTGGAAAAGTTAGAGACAGTATAGTTTCTACGGTATTTGACGAATTTTTTTATGGACAAGAATTATTTTTAGAAAGATATAAAATTAAAACAAAATATTATTTTGGCAAACCGCTCATAGAAAATGATAGAATAGTGATTACAGATAATACAATTAGAAAATTAATAGAAAGATTTAACGATAAAATTGCAATGGTTTCAGGAAGAAGTAAGATTGCAGCAGCCTATGCCCTAGATAATAAATTTGATTTGTTAAACGAGAAGAATAGCGTATTTCTAGAGGATGAGAACAGAAAATTCGCTAAACCAAATCCATATGGATTAAAAAAAATAATAAATAAAATTAACACAAAAAATGATATTCTATATTGTGGAGACTCTGTTGAAGATCTAATAATGGCTAGAAGAGCAGAAGAAGAATTGAATCAAAAAAACTCTAACAAAACCAAAACTAATATTATTTTTTGTGGAATATATGGATGTAGTAGTAATTCAGATGAGTTAATTAATAAGTTTATGGAGAAAAAAGCAGATATAATAATTAAAAGTGTAAATGATTTACCATATATATTAAATAAAGTATCATAAGGAATATTCTTAGTTGAATTCGGAACCTCTTGACTTAGATAAATCTCATAAAAGAATATCAGTCAAAGATAGATGTACAAAAGAGACCGATGTAAGTGTGAGTGTTAATATTGACGGCTCTGGGAATGTGGAAATTAAAACAGGAATTCCATTTATAGATCATTTAATCTCAGCATTTGGAAAGCATAGTATGATAGATATTCATTTAGAAGCAAAATCAAATGATAGTATTTCTCATCATTTAATTGAAGATGTGGCTATAACCCTCTCTCAGACTCTGAATGATGCATTATCAAATAGAACACAAATTAGAAGATATGGGTATGCAATAATTCCAATGGATGAAGTAATGGCAATTTCAGCAATTGATCTAATTAAAAGACAAGCCCATAAAATAAATTTAGGATTAAAAAGGAAGGAAATTGAAGGTATTGCAAGAGAAGATTTGGAACATTTTATAGAAAGTTTATTACAAAATCTGAATGCATGTACTCATATTAATATACAATATGGTGAAAATGACCACCATAAAATAGAGGCAGCAATAAAGTCATTTGCAATAGCATTTAGAATGGCTTCAGGTATAGATTATCAAAGAAATGGTATTCCAAGTACAAAAGGAGTAATGTGAGATTGAATGATATTGCAATTTTTGATTTTGGTGCAGGTAATCTTTATAGTTTAAAATGCTCTTTGGAAAGAAATGGAGCAACAAAAGTTTCTGTAATTAAATCTTTAAAAAATATCCATAAACATGATGGATTAATTCTTCCCGGAGTAGGGAACTTTGACCCTGCTATTCGATCAATACAACCATATAAAAGAGATTTTAATAGTTTGCTTGAAAAAAATTTTCCTATACTTGGCATTTGTCTAGGAATGGAAATGTTATTTAATAATAGCGAAGAGGGAAAATTAGAAGGTTTGAAAATTTTAAATGGAAGAGTAATTACGCTTCCAATAAAAAAGGTAAAAATCCCCCATATGGGATGGAATAATTTAGAAATAACAAAAAAAACATGTAAAATCCTACATGGCTTAAAAGATGGATGTTGGGTCTATTATGTTCATTCATACCATGTTGTATCAAAAGATAAAAAAATAATAGTTGCTAATTCTCAATATGGAGGCACTATACCAGCAGTCGTGGAGAAAAATAATCTTTTTGGAACACAATTTCATCCTGAAAAATCAGGTATAAATGGAGCGAAAATAATAAAGAACTTCTTGACAATATGTGGTGGTAAATATTGAATATAATACCTGCAATTGATATACTAGAAGGAAAGGTGGTAAGATTAGTTAAAGGAGATCTTCAAAATAAAATTGTTTATAGTGATAATCCTATAGAAATTGCAAGAAAAATGGAAACCCAAGGTGCAAATATAATTCA
The DNA here is from genome assembly GCA_036769505.1 of Nitrososphaeraceae archaeon. Lineage (GTDB taxonomy): Archaea > Thermoproteota > Nitrososphaeria > Nitrososphaerales > Nitrososphaeraceae > TH1177. Next base: position 988 of record DAIPKY010000029.1, on the reverse strand, counting down.
TGTAGTAGATCTTGATGCTACTTTGACTACTGGATGGAATAATAATCAAAATAATACAGAAATTATTTTAAAAATAATAGATTCAATAAAAATTCCTGTGCAGGTAGCTGGAGGAATAAGATCTATTGATGCTATTAACAGGATGTTTGAAAAAAAAGCAGGGAAAATTGTTATAGGAACACTGGCATACAAACAACCTCAAGTGTTACAACAATTAAAGGATAAAGTAGAGAAAATAGTAATTTCAATAGATCAAAATAAAGGTATTGTCATGATTGATGGATGGAGGCAACCATCGGGATTTAAGGTAGTTGAAGCTATAAAATTATTTATGGCCAAGGGAGTTACAGAATTTTTACTCACATCAGTGGATAGAGATGGAACTTTGAAAGGCCCAGATTTAGATACACTTTCCTACGCTTCAAACGTAAATGGAGCAAAAATAATTGCTAGTGGTGGAATATCCAGTATTGAAGATATAATAAGAGTAAAAAATATTGATTGTTCTGCAGTTATACTAGGTAAATCTCTCTATGATGGGAAAATAGATGTAAAAAAAGCACTAACAGTAGTTTAAAAATGACTTTAGCAAAAAGAATTATCCCTTGTCTTGATGTAGACAATGGTAGAGTAGTTAAAGGTATTAATTTTAAAGAAGTGAAAGATGCAGGAGACCCAGTTGAATTTGCAAAAATATACAGTCAACAAGGAGCAGATGAACTTGTTTTTCTAGATATAACTGCTTCAGAACAGAAACGAGACATTATTAAAAATGTAGTTCGAAATGTTGCTAGAGTTATAGACATTCCTTTTACTGTAGGTGGAGGTATCAAAAAATTAGAAGATGCCAGAGATATTTTACTAAGTGGAGCTGATAAAGTTTCAATAAATACATCTGCTATAAAAAATCCTGAATTAATTACAGAATTAATGTCTATTTTTGGAAAACAATGTATAGTAGTAGCAATAGATGTTAAAAAAAATTATT
>DAIPKY010000312.1:0-1826 GCA_036769505.1 Nitrososphaeraceae archaeon | reverse complement strand
ATAGGATACATTTTCTTGTAAAGAATAAATAGAATAATCAAACTATAATTTTCAATTGCAAAATAGTTTAAATTATATTACTTCAAAATCGGAAATTGGATATATTTTAAATAATGTATTAAAAGGGGATAGGCTTACTCTTCCTGATTGTAAAGAATTAATAAAATCTGATGATATGTATACAATTGGCCTTGTTGCTAATGCTCTTAGAAAAATTCTTTTTGGTAATACAGCCACTTTTATAAATAATATTATTTTGAATTATACGAATGTTTGTGTAACCTACTGTAAATTTTGTGCTTTTTATCGACCTCCAGGTCATGAAGAATCATATACACATAATATCAAAGACATAATGAAGAGAATCGCCTTGTCAAAAGAAATGTTTGGAATTACTCAAGTTCTTTTTCAAGGGGGACATAACCCAAATTTATCTATTGAATATTATGAAGAAATATTCAATGAAATAAAAAAATTTGATCCATCAATTGCCATTCATGGTCTTTCAGCTTCGGAAATTGATATGATATCTAAAGTAGAAAGAAGTAGTATCAAGGAAGTAATTTCTAGACTAAAAGATGCAGGATTGGATTCATTACCAGGGGCAGGAGCAGAAATTCTTGATGATCAAGTAAAATCAGTAATAAGTCCGCTTAAGATAAAAAGTAACCAATGGCTAAACATTATGAAGGAGGCACATGATCTTGGAATCAAGTCTTCTGCAACAATGATGTATGGAACTGTAGAAACCGAAGATGAAATAGCAAAACATATAATAAAAATATCTGAATTACAACAAAAAACTAATGGATTTATAGCTTTTATACCATGGGGATTTGAACCTAATAAGACTCAAATGCAAACAGAAGGAATTGCGAAATATCCTTCTGGAGGATTAAGGCTACTAAAAATGATTGCAATATCAAGAATCATGTTTTATGGACTAATCTCTCATATTCAATCATCATGGCTTACAAATGGAATTGGAATGGCACAATTGGCTCTTCATTTTGGTGCTGATGATTTTGGTGGAACATTGATAGGCGAAGAAGTAGTCAGTGCAACCGGAGCACGATCAACTGAACTTACTTCTATGAAAATTATTGAATCTATTAAACAAGCTGGCTATTATGCTGCAGAACGTGATAATTTTTATAATGTCATAAAAAACTTCTAATACATGATCACATAGATTTAACCATATAATCTAATAGAACTTTTCATATAACACATAGACTATTTTTTAGTAAAAAAACTTAATAGTAATTACAAGTACATTTAAATGTCTTTTAGCAAATTGAATTTTATATGCCTGTTGGTATTGATGATATGGCAATTTATGTTCCTAAGTTATACATCGATTCAAAGGATTTTGCGATAGCTAGGGGTATAGATCCTCATAAACTGGAAATTGGAATAGGAATATACAAAATGGCTATGGTTGATACTAATCAGGATCCTGCTTGTATGGCAGCAAATGCTTGTTTAAAATTAATGCAAAAAAATGATCTTAAACCACAGGATATTGGTAGAATGTATGTTGCAACTGAATCAGCATTAGATGAATCAAAAGCTATGAATTCTTTTGTAATTGGAATGCTTGAGCAGATTTATGGTGATGGATCCTTTGAACATGCGGGAGGAATAGAATGTAAGTTTGCCTGTGTAAGTGGCTCATATGCATTATATGACAATGCTAATTGGATCAGAGCTGAAGAAAATAATGATAGAGCTGCTATTGTTATTGTAAGTGATATTGCAAAATATGATTTAGGATCAGCTGGAGAATATACACAGGGAGCTGGTGCAATAGCTATGTTAGTAAA
>DAIPKY010000311.1:0-1833 GCA_036769505.1 Nitrososphaeraceae archaeon | reverse complement strand
AAGAAAAGGCTACTTTATTATTTCTATCAAATATAGTGAACCCGAGAAAACTACGGGCCCATCGGGAGTAGTGCCCTCCATGTAGTAGGGATTGTACTACATTGTATTTAGCTTTTATTATTAGTAACTTATTTTAGAATATCTTCCAGAACTGTCTATTATTTAATTAAATTTTTTAACAACCATTCGTAAACTTTTTGAAATATTTTATCTGCAACCTCATCAAGACCATGAGAAGAATTATCATATAATACCAATTCCTTTGGCTCATGGGCATTATTATATACATAATGAGAACAGTACGGAGATAATACTTTATCATTATTACCATGTATTAGTAAAATAGAACAATTACCTTCTTTTAATATAGAAACACATTCTGTACCATAACTCTGAGTAGCTAAGGTTACTATTGCTTTGACAATATTTTCGGAAGCAATAGAAGCTGCAGAGATAACTACTGCCCCTCCAAAGGAATGACCAACCAGAGCAATTGAAGTTATTCCTTCTTTTTGAGTAAGAAATTCAATACCTGCAAGTACATCAACGATAGATTCTTCTAAATCAATAGAATAACGAAATCGAATGCGTAGTGAATTAATCGCATTCTCTTTGGCAAGTTTTTGAGATAGTCTTGGATACAATTCTTTAGCAGGGCTATCCCATCCTCCTCCAACTCCACCAACATAAATAACTGCGGCTTTACTACTATCTGTAAATTCTGCTTTGTAATACCTGCATTCAACAATATTATTTCCAGTTTGTGATAATGTGAGTTTTACTGTCCTATACCCTTCATTAGCAATTGTCTCAATGCTAAGATCATTAATCAATCGATATACAATTAAGAAAAACATGATTTTCAAAATATTAACTATGTGAAATCCTAATGATTTTTATTACTTCTTCAAAGAGTTTTTAGATTTATTATTCTATTAAAAATAAGTATAATAATACAAATATGAAATCAAACTATTCAATTTTATAGATAAAATTTTTTAATATTAGAAAGTCTTTAGTAATACTATTTCATATAGTATTTAGCAATTAGATTTTGAAAAAGTAAGAAAAATTTAATAGAAAATTTGATTTTTTTCAATTTCTTTATGTTGTTATAACATCATATAGCTTGTACAATAAAGGTGAGGTGACTTCTTTGGTCAATAGATAATAATGTCGTATAAATATAGATTTTAAAATTATTCTTTGTAACAAAACAACAATTTCTTAACTTTTGCCACTAATCTTTAGACTATGTTCTAATATTAGCAAAAAAGGTTAATGGTAAAGCTACTATTATACATAACTCTGAAATTTCATCGTTCAATGTAGTTAGCAGCAATAATAACTAAATAAAAATATTTGGTAGAGTCCTGATTTTACTCTCCTTTTTCGTTTTGTTCAGAAGTTATTTCATTTTTTCGTTTTAATTTTTTGTAGAGATTATCCCAGTAAACTTTACTACAACTCATATTACAAACTTAATGTAAAAGACAAAATAAATCAATTTGCTAATAATTTTATATAATTTTACATACGCTATAGTGATAAAACGATAAAAAAAAGTTAAATAACAACGAGTAGTTTAGTGCTTATTAAGCAGTTACCATTAATGGCTTTTCTTCTTGATTAGATTGTTTTTCTTTTTCAAGTTTTTTATTAGATATTACTTCTTTTTCAGGAATTTCATATTCTTCACACATAGTATTTATTCCATAGCTTTCATTTTTTATAAAGGTTAGAGAGAAATTATACATTAATAGATAATATAGTGTGTTTGTTTTAATATTTAGTTAATATCGTGAGGTAGTGAATTCGAGAAAACTACGAGCC
>DAIPKY010000099.1:0-5530 GCA_036769505.1 Nitrososphaeraceae archaeon | reverse complement strand
AAAGAAGAAATATTATTAATTGTAGAGTGAATGAAGAAAAGAAGTCAAAAGAAAAGTGGAAATAATAGGCTATCAAGATCTTAGAATTATAGAAATGAAGGATTGTCATATTAAGATTCTAACTGACAAGTAAATTTTAAATTGATACTATTATATTATATATTATATCTTATCATTCTTTATTTATTTTATCCTTTTTTCTTTTTTTATGACTTTTTCAATATCATAATAGTCATTCTGAGATATCCATTGCTTTTTTCTAAAAAATATAATTAATATTGCAAGTCAATATCCAGATCATAGAATAAAATCTCCCCCTAGTTGTGACAATGCTATCTTTGGGGAAAAGATGAGGAGCAGAAGATTATTTGAAATAGAAATTATGTTATACCTTTGCATAACAATAATAATAATAAAATATTTAGCCGCAAAATTTGTTGAATATGCTGGCGAACCTGAGCAGTATTTTACTTTCTTTAGTGCAGAAGCATATCATTTATTCTTTAGCATAATATATCAAATTTAGAGAATTTCAGTTAGAAAATAACTTCGAATATGGTTAATACGTTATAAATAGAAAAAATTAGGATGAAGGAATAAATATTCTTCCAAAGAAATTGTGAAAGAAGAATATATTGATACTTACTATTATTTACAATAATTAGGAACTTCTACACAAATCAAATGCTGATTATCATATATTGGTTCGCTACTCTTTCTAACAAATAGACAAATTAAATAGTATATGTTACATAATAATTCTTCGAATTATATCTCTATCTTATTCTTACAAAATGCAAATATCAAATGAAGAATATAACAATATAGTGAGATTTATTTTATGGTGAGGGGTGTCAGTTAGGTTAAAAAATTAAGATGTCAAAACTATAGCGATAAATCTCCTAGTTCTAGATGTTGGAATATAGCCACTAACGTGGCAGTAATACAACATACAATACTAAATCAACAACAAAGAATCTGGATATGTGATGGCTGTTTTAAGTTAAGATTTTTAAACGATAAAGAATTCTCAGATCAATTACTGCAAGTTATAAATTTATCAAAGAATAATTAAAATAATATTGATTGATAATAAGATAATAAAAAATAACAACCACATAAACTTGAATTTACAAGCATTGATAAATACAAATTATTCTAAGAATATTACGAAGTAAGTAGTAAAAAACAATTACAACGTGCATATACTGGAATTGGCATTGTCATTGTTGTCATAGTCTGTACATTTTCCTATAAGCCCACTTATATCCATTCAGGCTATGACAATTAATTTATCTCAAATTATTAAATATTATAATATTGATCGAAATACAATGTATAGCAAATAATATAAGATCCATCCTTACCCTAACCTTCTATTATTGCTTCGCTCCTCTATAGTAGTGAGTTATGGGTTTGACCTTCTATGTAAATAATAATAAAAAATTAATAATGCTGTGTTACGTAGCGGCTTTTATATCATGATTATTTTTTTAACTAGAATAGCATTTATCGTTCAAAAAGATTTTATTTAATTTTCTAAAACTTTAGAAATATTACACACTTATTTTTTCCTGAATTAACCAAGTTCATAAAGTATTATTAAATATAAAATCATTGAATTTTTTAATGAGCAATGATAATAGAGGATTAGCCTCTGCAGATGAAAAAACAAGAAAAAGAGTAGCAAGTGAAGGTGGAAAAGCACCACATGACGAACGAGGGTTAGAAGCAGCGGATGAAGAGACTAAAGAAAGAGTAGCCAAAGCAGGTGGAAAAGCATCTCATAGTGGCGGCAGAAAATAAGGAAGACTAACAACAAAAAAAAAGGATCATGGTCAGGAAGATAATAAAAAATTTCTAACCTTTTTTTTAGAAAAAAATTTGATTATAGACATCTAAAATGAGTTTTTCTTTCTCTAATGACTTTTATTGATTCAATAATGGTTGATAGCCATATCCAATTCTTAAAATCGATATAAATAATGTCTCCTATAATTTTTAGATTATAAAATTAAGATTCCTAAAAGAAAAAAAATACATTTGGGTTACAATAGGTATTTTTTGATATCACTAATAGAACATTGGACATTTACTTAGTTTTCTTATATATCAAACAAAAAGTGACATAATATTCAATCAGTTGAAATTAGTCATTATTTTAATAAAACTTTGAAAGACACATTAGAAAATTGTCAATCAGATTTTTTACAACTAGACTAGCAAGTAGAGGTCTATCCATTCTATGGGTTGTCGCTTTTCGACAATCAAAATCAGAAAGTGATAAATTAGAAGAGAAAATCGTTCAAAATTACTTTAACTTTGTAAACAAGATAGAAAAATCTCTCAATGACCATATGCAAAAGAACATAATTCATAATTAAAGGCTGGAAGTTAAAGAATTGTAAAATAATTAGTAATAAGAATTTCTACTATCGTTCTCCTTATAAATTTTAAACAAATCTTTCAATTTAAATTTTAAAATCTGTATATTAAGTAAATAACCATTTTTTAATGACATTAATTTTACGTATTATATTATTGCTCTATAATAGCAGAGATAATTGCTGTGAACTTGTTATTAATAATGTTGAAGAAGAATCAGTATTGGCAACAATAGTAAAATCAAATATAGAAAATACAAAAGATGAAAGATTAGAATTTGTTGATATCTCAAAAGGATTAATTGAGATGTTACAAAATGCTGGTTTTACCGTTGAAAAAATATTAGATAATGGTCCTTCTTATATTGTAGAAACATTAGGAATTGACGTCTATGTAGGCGAAATAATATATAATGAAACAAAAAAAGCATCTAATAATGTATTTTAACTTTTAATAAATTAAACAATCAACACTAACTAATTAAATTGTCTTCAATTCTTAAATAGCATATTTAACTAAAAATAGATATATAAACAAAAAATTTATTCAATATTAATTTCTTATCATTTCTTCTTATATTTGCTTTAATTGAAGAAAGTGAAATAGCCACAGTATTTAAATATGTATTAGCACAACAAGATGGTAATAGTACCTAACCTAATATGTCTTAATCTTAAATTAATAAATAATATAATTAGTCAATCTGATAAACGAACAAAGATTATATTCTAAGACTTAACATCATAATTGATACAAAACCCAGAAATTTATACTAATTACAAAAGAATCAGAAAAAGAAGTAAATTAAGTTTTAATATAATACTAAAAATAGATAGTTAATACTTAAGTTAATCCTGCTGCTGAAGCAATTTCTGCAGAATTTTGATATTCTTTATCATCAATATTTTGTAATTTCTCTAAAACATTACTATCTACATTAGAATTTGATTTTATATATTCAATTATTTTATCTTTGGTTGCGGGAAAATCAAAATCTTTCAGAATTTGACCTATGGATGCAAGTTGACCATAATTTCCTTGAACTTCTTTTCTTTGACCAGGAATATTATCTTGATCATTGACTATTTGCTGTGTTCGCTCATCATTATTAGAAGTTGGAATTTGATCAGACTTTTCTCTTTCTTCATTACTCATTGTTACACATAAATCAACAATCTATTTAACAATTAGAATATGATAGATATGTGTAATTATTATAGTCCGAATCTAATCTAAAATTGTAATATTAGTGTCTTCTTCTTCTTCTTTATATAATTAAATCTATAATCAATATATAGAATAATAAACACTAATTACAAATGACAAATAATAGTGAAAGTAACACTGATGAAAGAGAATTTGAAGAAGGTGCTGCAGGAACAATAAAAGACAGAAAGAATGACCCTCTCAAAGAATATTCAGAAAAGGAAGCAATGACACCAGCAAAGATAAAGGAACATGAACCTACTGCAGTAAAACGAGATCCAAATGATCAAGAAATAGTGGAAGAAGGACAAACAGGAACAGATACACAAAAAGCAGAAGAAGAATATAAAAGAAAAGGAATGACAAAAGTTTCAGATAACGAGTAAGTATAACAATTTATCTAAAAATAACATAAAAATATCTTTTTTTAGCGTTATGAGAAAAAAATGGTAATAATAAATCATTAATACTTCAATTATTTTATAGGTATTAATAATATAATCAATATAACACTTTTTGGATAATAACAGATATGCAAGATGACATCTATTCTAAACTAATATCATATTTACGCTTTTTATAATCATTGAATTATACAAACCCCGAACTACTGCTTCGAGGTTCGAGTCCCACTCCCGGCGTCCTACTCGTGGAGTTATATTTGAGAATTTTAGTGAAATATTTTAGTATTAGAATTAGAACATAGTTATAGAAAAATTACAAGAAATAGAATAAAATATTGTAAAGTTTATATAATGATATTGTTAAAGAATATTTGCAATCACTATTTGAATAAGTATAGGATCGTTATTACACGGTTGACTGTTTGAATAATGAAAGCCAAAACACAAGACGTTCCGCACTAATAAAATTCGTTATTACACAATTGATTAGTTGAACTTGTAATCATTGCATTGGTAGATATTATTCGATCGACCATTTGCGTGCATACCTTGTGTTGAACCTTTAATTTTTTGATTATATTAGTTAACAAATTGGTTTATACACTAAGTTAAAACAAATTGAAAATATATTTATTAAATAAGTATAAATAACATTTCAAATCCGACCTGAGGCTTTGTACGTTCGATATGAATCTCTTTTTTTGAGTTAATTAACAATTATGCATAAGAATAAAGAATCGTCAAGATATGATCATCTCAAATTTAATAGTTCTAATGTAAAAGAAGGACAAAAGGTTAAACAAGGACAAAAAATTGCTGAAGTAGGTATGGCTGGGTATACGTATATTCCACATTTACATTTTCAAATCTCGATATTTAAAGGTCCTAATATTTGGACAGATTTTGACACATTAATAGTCGAAGATTTTATAAATTCATGAATAGTAGATATTAATAGAGAAAAAAATAATTTAAAATTTAAATAATTTTCTTCAAGTTTCAGAACCAATCAAAGCAACAGGTCTTTTATCAATGCTACCATCAAGGTTAACAGATTTGCTTACTGAGGATGAGAAAAACAAAATCACAACAAACCAAGAGGATATTCCTCCGGAGGAAGTTATTGAGAAAATATCAAATGAATACTTTAATGGTGATAAGCAAAAAGCAAAAAAGGTATATGAAGAAGCAATAAATCTGATAAAAAGTAAAATCTGGTAAAATACAAATAATTTTTTTTACATCCAGTATAATATCCTTTTTTTAATTAATTGATCTATTATCCTATAGTACTATAATTTTTATTTAAAATTTGTGAAAAAATAGTTTGAAAAAAAATGCTTTATTTGGTACTTGCATTCTAATAATATCTATAAAATATAACTAAGAAGATTAATGTTCATACTAGGCAGACATCAATTTGTAAAGCATAAAATATTATAACAGTATAATACCATCAACTATTATATTCTTTATAGTAATTTTATTAATATGGTGTCAAAATTTGATGAAATTCCTTGGAATGAAATTATAAA
>DAIPKY010000098.1:0-5535 GCA_036769505.1 Nitrososphaeraceae archaeon | reverse complement strand
GTTTAAAATTTGGTTTTAAAATTGCTTTTACCTTATCTAACAACTACTATCTTTTTTGGCACATAATGTATTAGAATTATTCAAACTTTTAAGCATTCTTTTCTCACAATCTGAGTTTTGGTCAGGAAATTCATCAGAGGTAACACATCCAAAAAATAGATCGCCTAGTTGTATAGGTCCTAATTCCGTCTTCCTTTCGAAGATAAATGGTACTGGAATTTTGTCATCCTTATATCCTTTTTTCAATTCGTTTTGTACATCAATAGTTTTTATTTGATCTTCTCCTTTTATCATAGCTACTACATTCATATCATCTATATTCTTAGCATCAGACATTGGAACAATAATTGTAATTTTTACTTCTTTTGAATCATTTGTTGTGTTGTTCTTTGCAATTTGATTTGCAGAGTAAAATGCTTTAGATTCACCATATTTTTTCATTGTAGAAAATAAAGTTACTGTATCAGTAGTTGAGGATGTTCCAATATTTCCTTCATCACAATCATACAGTGGAATGGGATCATTGTATTCATTATTGATGGCTTGTTAGAATCATTGAATACATAAGCACATACATAATATTCATCATCAACCATTGTACTGGAAATATCATTACTTTTGTTGAATTGTAAATTTACAGTTAAAGAATTTGGATTTAGATTTGATGATAACTCTTCTTCGTCTATATTTTTTAAATTAATATATTTTGTTTGTCCTTCACCATTTAGATAACCAACTACCTTTAAACGATCATATTTTAAAATATCTATATTATTTTTATTCATTTTACTTTAATAGTGGTAATAGGGGAATCCTTATCAGTTCGTGATTTAGATTGTTTCCCATTTGAATCTTCAGTTTGAGCGTAGAGAGCATTGATATTTCCTGAACAAATACTACCAATGCCAAGAAATATAATTAGCGATAATATCGAAAAATAGTGTATTTCTAATTGTAACATTGACTTTTGTATAGTTTTCATAGTTAAATTCATACACAAAAAGATTTATTTATTTTTATTGTTATAAGAATACATAAGTTTATTGCTTATAGATTTATTATGATATACTTTTTTTCCAATTGTTAACTAATCACATTAATATATTACCTAGTCTTTGGCTATGGAAACCAGACAATAACTGATGACTATATTTACATCATATTATTGGAATGAACAACAATCCAAATACAATTATCAGTCTAATGTTATTGTTGAGAAAATGTAAAGTAATTCAAATGTATATTAATGCTATTCCTTCTCATTATCAGCATAATTTTAACTTCATCTCTCTACCTATTTTTTTTCACTAATATTGGTATTAACTGACTTTGTGATAGTAAATTGGTCTTTTATTGTTGTTGTTTCATTGTTAGAGTAGAATTTACCTCTCAAGGTAGTTCCATCGTTTATCACATCAACATTCAAAAAGCCAAATATTGCATACTGGTTAGCAACGTAAGGAGCTTGGCCAGTAAAAGGATAAAGGCTTGCGCCACCTGTACCCACTGTAACAAATATCTGACCTTTTGGATCCTTATAGTAGTTGTTATTATTATTATTATTATTATTATTGTCAATATTATCGTCTGTGATTATGGGATTCTTTGGATTATCATTGTTATATGAAATGGGGTATGACCTTTGGTAATGGTGGTTATGTGCCTGCAATACTAGATCTACTTTGTATTGAGCGAATAGTGGATGATAGGTCTCTCTCAATTCCTTTTCTGCTCTATTGCCTTTACCTGTATCAGATGGTGAAGTATATGCTAAACTATGGTAAAACACTACAATCCAATCTATATCAGGATCTGATGATGCGTTTGAAAGGTCATTATTTACAAAGTTATACTGCGCAGAACCCTTTTCATATGGCAGTTCTGTTGAGATTACGGTGAAGTGAACGTTCTGATAGTTGAATGAATAGTATTGCTCTTTTAATCCAAAAAAATCCATATAATCTTTAAGCTTTTTTGGTGAATCCACTTCATGGTTTCCAATGGTTATCATGGTTTTGTCTGCAATAGGATCAATAATATCAAGCCAGCATTTGGCACTACTGTTATATGAAAGATCTCCAAGTGCCAAAACAAATTCTGGATCCTTGTCTATGATATTTTTTACAGTGTCTATCGTATCAGATGTACATCCCCAGTCTCCTGCAGCAGCAAAATTAAAATCTGGCAGAGTAATAGCCGCTGCTGCAGGTAGAGAAGAAGGTAAAGAAGGGGAAAGTGGAGAAGAATATGCATAATGATTTTTGATAGCAATTCCACTTTTTTCTATGCTGATTGATAAAGTTGTCATTGTTAGAGATAAAATAATAATAGATACTATTAAAATTCCAGATCTTAATAACGTCATTATCAATATCCCATCTACATCTTTTTTATTATATATATATCAACATTCAATTCTCAATTTGAAAATAATGCATCAATATCTACACCTGTATACTTGTAATTTTATGAAAGTATCCTTTTTCTACTTCTACTCTTTTTCACTATTTACGGCTGCTGGGATTATTTTATATATTGTTCCATCTTCTTTAGCAAATGTAAGTATATACAGATAACCATCATCAGGTCCTACTTCTATGTCTGTAATAACGCCAAATCCATGACCAAATACTGCTGCCTGTTGTTCAAGCTCTTCTAAACTTGCAACTTTATTATCTTCAAGCGGTAGTCCATCTAGCAGTAATCCTTTTCTCTCTTTATCTAGTTTAAAATGGTAAAGATTTCCATACTTGGCGTCACCTACAAACATATCATTTTCATATTGCTTACCTAATTTATCCGAATTTAAAAAGGTGAGAGCAGTAGGGGCAACATCCCATACTAGTTCAGGAGAACTATATTTTCCTTTTCCACCAAAGTCCACCAAGCCATAATCCTTATTTTCATCAGCATTTAATGGAAGGGATACAATTTCTCCTTTCTTATGCTCATCATTTAATGTCCATATTCCCTGTATTTTAGCCCATCCACCATTAGACCCTGGTTCAACCAGATTAATTTCATCACCAAAAGTTGGACCATTCTCAGAATCCCATAGATTACCTGTAACAGGATCAAAATCAAATCCAAAGCTATTCTTTATTCCATATGCATAATATTTATCCAATGGGTGTTCATCATTACTACTTAGAATGCCTTCACTACCTCCAACTGTTTTACCATCTTGCGTAACTCTTAGTATACCAGCTCTTCCATCAGGTTCTATTCCTTCTATATAATTTTGGGCTTTGGTTTGAGAGTCTGGAGAATCTGTTCTACTAAATGCAGTTGGCCTTTGGTCACCAATAGTCAAATAGAGATTGTTATCAGGTCCAATATTGAGTACACCACCAACGTGTGAATCATCTGGCCAAGCAGGCAGGTCTAGTAGAAGAGTAGGATTTGCTAATTTAGTATTATCATCTATTAGTTCATACTTGTAAACACGATTGCCTGTTGGAGTGCCGTCTTTTGACTGCCCACCAGCTTCAGTAAAAAACAAGAAGACGTATGTAGATGGAGCAGATAGAGAAGAAAATCCAGATTCAGTAGTTGTTTCAGTTGTTGTCATAGTCGCATCCTCGCCATTTTCTCCCTCTTCCTTCTCCTCTCTTCCTTCTTCCGAAGCAATAGCAATTCCCAACAAACCTCTTTCGTCACTAGATGCTACATCAACCTGAAGTAATGGTTCTGGTAACATTTTACCATTTACAATCCTCTGTACTGTACCTTGACTTTTATCCAAAACCAAAAAATCATCTGGTCCTAAAAATGCCATCGCGGTAGGTGATGCTAGTCCCTGATATACTGTTTGGACAATGAGGTTAGGATCGTTTAGAGTTGGTCCTTCAGGAGATACTGTTGGCCGAGCATAAGCAGGACTAACAGAATAATCACTATCACTATCATAACCTATAATTGATATCAAAGTAAAAACTGAAAGTAAGAGAAAAAATGCGGTTGGTTTATTTACTCTAGAAAGAAACAGCATGGATGATGAATTATACATTATTACTGTATTTATTCTTCTTTATTTATTCTTTATTTATCATCATGAGTAATTATACCAGGCTTTTGTACAAATATCATATTACTACTACTCCTGATGATTGTGTAATAATATTATGATACCTTTTACATGAATTTACTATAGAATACCTTTATTCACTATGCTTTTTCCCTGAAAAAATTTAGGCAAAGATAGTAATGTCAAAATTAACACTAAAAATAGAATTAAGAGAAGAGAAGAGAAAAAATTATTATTATTATTATTACTCTTTTTTTTGTTTTCATTTATTTAACTTGATTTAACGTTTACAAATTATATAATATTAAAAGGTATGTAGATAAATAAACAATTCTTGATGTAACATATTAGTTATATTTCCATGAGTTTCATTGGTTAGTTATCAACTGCATTAATTTATAAATAAATTGTTTTTCCTATATCAGATTTATTTTCTAGATGTAGAACGGCATTCTTACTTTGTATCATACTATATACTATAAGTTTAGATTCGTGAATAAGTACGCCAATAAATATATTTTCTATAAGATATCCTTAGATTATTTTTTTTCTCCAAATTTATAAGAACAATATTAGGATAAAAATAAATCAGTTTTAAATAAGGTAAAAAAGAATATAAAATTTAATCACAATTTTTAATTCGAAACTTTATATAAATTTTACACAGATATTTAATTTATAGAGGGTACTTGTCATGAATAGGTATTTAGCTTTTGTATTTCTGTTTTTTGTAGTAGGATATTTAGTAATTAATAGCAATATAATATTTTCCAATATTACCTCTGGTGTGAAGTTTAGTTTAGAGACACTTTTTAAAGATGACTACTATTACTATAACCAAAGCAACAATCATTACTATTCATATGTTAACAAGCCTCTAGTTTTTGACTTTATTCCTGCAGTAAATGCCCAGGAGGAGCAAAAAGAAAAAGACAATGATGAGGATCATGATGATAATGATGATAAATATGTAATATTGATGTTTGATAGAGGATATGAGACCACATTCACAAAAGCAAAACCTATTCTTGATAAATATGGATTCAAAGCCAGTATGTTCATAGCCTGTGGCAATATTGAAGGTGGAAAAGGTATGAGTTGGAATCAAATAAGAGAATTATATGAAGATGGACATGACATTCAGGCTCATGGATCAGAACATACAAGGCTTACCTACCTCAAATCATCTGAGGAAATAGAGTCTATAGTTAGTGAAGGAAAAGAATGTTTAGAAAAAAATGGTTTTAGTCCTATTGTTTTTCAAGCTCCTTACAATAAAGGTGGAGATGACCCTGAAATAGTAGATAGTATTGCCAAACATTTTGATTTTGCATTTACAGGTCATTCTGAACTAATGTTTCTAAATTGTGATGGATGGGAAAATTATGGTTATGACAAGAAAAATTATGATGGAACAACTGATTGCAATCCATATTTTTCTGATGGAACTCTCACACCCACTAATAAATATGCAATAAAAGAATGGTCACATGATAGAGAACATGATA
>DAIPKY010000310.1:0-1835 GCA_036769505.1 Nitrososphaeraceae archaeon | reverse complement strand
GTATACAAAGAAATTGAAAAGAAGCTTTCGCTAGGATAAATAAATAAATCAAATTACCAAATTTTTTATATTTCTCACATTCTTAACTATAGGTTATCATCTAAAAAAGATGACATATAAGGAATAACTTTTTTTATTCTATAGACTTTTTGAACTCTTATTATCTTTAATTTAAATCTACTTTGATGCTATGATTCTGTATGTTAATCGAAGGTTATACGTATAGGAAATGAAATTGAAACTCATTCGATTTATCCATCCTTATGGAGGTTTAAAAATAAAAAGAAAATCTCAAATGAGAATAAAATGGGGAAACTGTTAAATTTAAAATAATGCAGAAAAAGAACTAAGTTTATTTATGTAAATAAATATTAAATATAAAAATTATACACTTTTTAAAAATGTCGCATATTGATGTAAAATCTCCTCTTGTACTCTAGATTGAATGGACCCCGGACGAATGCTCCTTATTTTCTTTATTGCATCTTGAGAAGATATATTATTTTGTTTTAAGAGGTATGCTGCTAAAATTGTCCCAGTTCTTCCTTTGCCAGCTGCACAATGAACAACTAATGGTTTCTTTTCTGTATTAATTTTCCTATTTATATAATCTACAATATTATCCAATACTTCTATGGTAGGAACTCCGTAATCTTTTACATATACAAATTTGTAATCATTGCTAAGGGTATCTTCTTGGTTATTAACAAGCCATTTTTCCGGTAAGGGAAATTCTCTTACAGTCACAATAGACTTAATATTATTTTTTATGAGCCATCTATATTGTGCTGATGTCATAGGAGTTCCACTCCCAGCGAGTTTATTGTCAATTACCCAGGAGAAATTAGTAGGTTTATTACTGACTTTACCATGAATCCATCGAAATAGATTTCCAATCAGTGTCATCACTTAAACTGGGAAGTTAAATATTTATAATTTTAAGCATGGACGTAAGATTGAAATATGTTTTAGAAATAGTCTTTGCAATAGAAATTATGTCATAATATTTAAAATTTGTTTATGAATTTTAAAGCTTGCTGGAAGAATTCCTATGGGTTCCCCATCGCTAGTTACTGTAACTTCTCTGTCTAAAGAGCTCATGATTACATTTTTTGCTTGCTCATATATTATATTTGCCTTGTCAGAATGGTCTTCCATTTTAATATCAATTAAACTCGTCAAAAATTTCAAACTACCAGAATCATTAACTATAACTATATCTAGAAAACCATCACTGATTTTTGCATTGTATGCGGGTTGAAATCCTCCAGCTATATAGCTTCCATTAGCAACTATAGCCATCGTCATATTCGTGTTAATCTTTTTTCTTCCCTCATCTAGAACTATCTCACATTCATTACTCTGATAAGAAGGCAGTGTAGAAATGATTCCAAGGGCAGTTGAAATGGTTCTACTATTTATTTTTTCTCTAATCATTTTTGCTCTATCAATGATTTCTGCTCCTATACCAATCTCTGCTGCATTTAAGCAAACCCTGATTTGCAATCTCTTTTTAGAGTTTTGAGAAACAATAGAAATTAAATCTATTTTTTTTTGGTTTGAACATTTTTAAATTATTGCAAACTTCGAGGGGATCAGTCGGAATCTTTAGAGATTTTGCTAAAATATTTCTTGTTCCTCCAGGGATTATGCCGAATACTACTTTTGAAGAAATTAAAATTAAATCATGAAGTTTCTCTGAAGTAGTAATATATTTAGGTGTTGGTTCAAAAAAACCAGTAGCGACTTCATTAAGAGTCCCATCTCCTCCAATTGCTATAATTTTTTGATAATTCTTTTTAATATATTTTCTTGTAAAACGAGTGGCATCACCA
>DAIPKY010000309.1:0-1836 GCA_036769505.1 Nitrososphaeraceae archaeon | reverse complement strand
GATTGGATAGAATCAAATTGTCCAATAATGATCCAACAGTTGATAAATAAGTAATTAAATAATGATATTTTTTTTATTTTTTTGAGAAATTCTTCTATTTTTATAGCATAAGATAAAAAATTAGAAATATATAAAAAGACATATAAATAATTCTAACTTCATTTTTAAGTGTTTAGAGCAATCCATAATTTCTTGGCATGAACATGAAATAAATAAGATCATAATTGTGCCATTATTTCTTTTATATTAAGAAAAAACAAACGAAAATAATTAGAAATTAACTTCAAAACTTTATACAAAAAATTTTTATGTTTTTTATTGAAGTCTGTTATAATCAGAATTCAAAGATTTCTTTATCAACTTGATCTGCTAATATAATGAATTTTTTTATAACTTCATGATTACATACTGTAAGAGTTTCTTTAGATAACATCATTAATAATAATCTAGTTTACAAGCATGTTATACTAATGTTTTATGGAAATAGTTTTTTGAATGTATATATGTTTTAAATACTTCTCAGGTATTTGTTTGAAAGCAAATTTCATTTTTTCAGATCTTAATCCTTGTGGAGGAGGCGAACGATTGACACTTACAACCATGCAAGCAATATTAGAAATGGGAATGGACATTGAGTTTACCACTCTTGAAAAACCCAATATAACTAAGTTAGAAAATGCGTATGGTAAAAGTCTTGCTTCAATCATCAATAGTATAAAAAAAATAAATATTTTGCAACTATTAGATGAGCACAGCATCAATGATATCATGAAAGAAGAATATAACATAACAATAAATACTCATGGCGATATAGTTCCATATTATCACAAATCTTTATCAAAGAATAATGCTATTACATACTGTCATTTTCCTTCTGCAAAGTTTTTTATACAATCAGAAGAAAGATCCTATCTTGAAAAACATCTTAAAATTACTAGAAGATCACCATCATCACCATATCTTCCTATAGGTAAAGATCATCACAATACTCAAAATATTGTTAATTTTAATAAAAAAATATACTTAGAATGGCTTAATGATTCATATGAAAAGCTAATGAAAAATTCAACTTTACTTGCAAATTCTGAATATACCCGCAATACAATTTTTAAGACATATGGAATAGACGATGCTATTGTTCTATATCCTCCAGTCGATGTTGATACATTTCGTAATTTAGCATTATCATCTTCTTATGATGAAAGAGATGATATTATTTTAGTAGTCTCTCGAATAGATCCGTTAAAGAAAATTGAGAATGCAATCAATCTTGCAAAATTGTTAAAAGAGAATAAAATTGGAAAAGGAATGAAAATTGTTGGAAGTCTTGATCCTTATTATTATGATTATTATTGTCATATAAAAAAAATTATTGAAGACTTTAATTTGATTGATTTTGTTACACTTGAAATTGACGTTAGTTTTGATAAACTGCTTTCATTTATGAAAAAGAGCAAAGTTTACTTTCATCCAAGACCAGGAGAGCATTTTGGAATATCAATAGTAGAATCTATGAGTGCTGGCTTAATCCCAATTGTACCAGATATTGGAGGACCAACAGAATTTGTACCTTCAAAATATCATTTCCATACATTAGAACAAGCAGTTCAACTTATATCATCTGCGTTTAATACTCATAATTCTGAATTGAACTGGATCAGCAATACAGTAAACAGATTTTCTACATTAAATTATACCAAAGGCTTTCAGCAGATAGTTAACAAGTTACTTTTAAACAATTCACAATAACTAAAATAAAAGGCTATTCAAGATGTGTGATTTTATCTTGTTTTAAATAACATTAATTGAAGTGAATGTAATTTTGATTAATTTATT
>DAIPKY010000308.1:0-1849 GCA_036769505.1 Nitrososphaeraceae archaeon | reverse complement strand
TAAAATCCTAATAGTAAATGTCATTAGTCGGGTTCAGCTTCAAACAGTAGGGTTCCACTACATGTTAAGCAAGCTGGTCGGGAGTAGTGCCCTCCATGTAGTGGGGTTCTATTACATAGTATTTAGCTTTTATTATTAGAAACGTATCAATATATAAAAAATAAATAAATATAATAAAAATTGTCGTTGTAGAATTTAGCAAATCAAATAAAAATTAATTTACTAAAATAATATAGAAAAACTTTTCCAATTTTTTAGAAAGTTTAAGCAACGATATTTTTATCTGTTTGTCTTATATTTATTTAATTAGATTATAATGCCAATAGTAACAGTAGAAATGTATAGTGGCAGAACACAGAGAGAAAAAGATAGACTTGCAGAGGCAATTACAGAAGATATAGTTAATATACTAAAAGTGAAGAGAGAAGAGGTAATTATAGTATTTCAAGAAGCATCTCATGGAAATTGGTATTGTTCAGGTATTCGTCTATAATAATATAATTGTATATTTGTTTCACATCAATTAGCTGAACAAATAGGAGATATTTGGATTATAAAACAACAAAGCACTCTAAAATTTAAATCAACTTAGAAAAATATTTCTTCAAGTAAAACGGAGAATTTTGTAAGAATATGTATAATTACTGCTTTATAGCTTCTATACTGTTAGGAAGA
Organism: Nitrososphaeraceae archaeon; assembly: GCA_036769505.1. GTDB lineage: Archaea > Thermoproteota > Nitrososphaeria > Nitrososphaerales > Nitrososphaeraceae > TH1177. The sequence continues at coordinate 1,174 of DAIPKY010000308.1, read as the reverse complement.
ATAGAATTGATGAAAAAATATTTTTTTCTTATAATAATATCAATTTCATTATTACCTATATTCTTTATCGCTAGCACTGATACATCATCATTTGGTGAACAGAATACTCGCATTTTGGATAATAGCACCGATCTCAATCTATTTTTGTTGTCCAAAGTTTTTGAGAAAGAAATAGAAAAAATATCAAATATCATCGAATTAGTAAGTCATTCACCGGAGTTTCAAGTTCTTAGCTACAATAATGTCTCTGAACAATATATGAATACGTATCATGGAATTCCTGAAAATGAAGAACTAGAAAAAAGATATATCTTTAAGAATGTGATGACAATATCTCCATCAATTGCTGGACTGTTCTTTCTATTACCAAATGGTGATATGTACGTAGAAGAGCCCTATCATTATCAAATGAATTTGACCAAGACAAATTTCTCATTTAGAGATTATCATCATGGGGCGATAGATTCAGGAAAGATTTACATGGGCGATACAATTATTTCTGCAGCTTCAGGATTACCAATAACCGTAGTGGCTGTTCCTATTTTCGATAAAAATAATTTCAGTAATACAAATCAGGTAAAAACTAACAATAACAGACTGATTGGAATACTTGGTGCAGATTTAGATTTTAAAACTTATGATGATTTTTTAAAGTCACTATCTTTAGAAAATAGCGAAAGAGTGTTATTCCTTGATACTTTCGGAAATAAAATTGCCGATTCTATTAAATCAAATTTTATGAACGAATCATTTACATTGTCCAATCTGTCAAGTTTCAATAATGCAATCAAGGGTTTATCAGGAAATACTGTCGAAGAATTCGATAACACAACTATGCTAATATCATACGCTCCTGTAAAATCTATCCAAAATTATTGGGCTTTATTATGGATTAAACCTTATGAAGGGAATTTCAATTCTCAATCTGATACGACATTCAATTAGGTTAAGATGAAGATAGTAAAAGTGTTCAAAAATAGATTTTGAGCATCTGATAATTTGTATCGCTATATTTAAATCAATTTTGCGATTAATATTTGAGTCTATTTTGACTTAACTATCAAGCCTCGTCAGTTAGCGGTCCCTGGAAAACTATGGCCCCACGGGAATAATACCGATAGCGGTTCAAAAATAAGAGTCTATTTTAATAAATATACTATCTTGTATTTAGCTT
>DAIPKY010000028.1:0-17446 GCA_036769505.1 Nitrososphaeraceae archaeon | reverse complement strand
GTAGTAGTGTGCCTTTCTTTCTAGTTTGAGCATTCCCAGACACTTTTTTGCCATCTACAGTTATATCATTTAAAGGAGCAAATTTTGCATTAAATCCAAGCTTATTTATGCACATAACTATTGGATCAGATATTAAATTGTAAGATTCCATTATATTTTTTGGATAAACATTTGTAATGAATGAATAAGTCAACTCCGATTCATGCAATACTGCTCCACCTCCTGTTATTCTCCTAACAACATCAATACCCATCTTTTTACATCTTTTTATATTCACTTCTTCATCCATGCTCTGAAAGTATCCTATTGACACGGTTGGTGGTCGCCAGCCATAAATTCTTAGAATTGGCATACTATGATAATTTATACAACTCATTAATGCCTCATCAAGAGCCATATTCCATGGTCCTGAGTTATATCCTGTTTCTAAAGTTCTGATTTTGCTAAACTTAAAACTCATAGTATCCATCTCATTTTTCTTCTTCCTTTCCTTCATTCCTTCCCTATTCTTGTTCTTCCTTCAAACAACCAAGTATTGCATCTGTCAAAGATTCTGAATCAAAACCGAATGCTTCAGAGTCATTCAAACATTTCTCGATCTTTTGCTTAATATCATCTTTTCCTAATTTGGTACCAATAAGACTGACCTCAAGTTCATCCAAAGTTTCTTCTGGATAAAGAAAAAAATCTCCTGTTATTGTTATTGAGTTAATTATTTTATTATCCTCATCATATTCAAGCGAAACCTTGATCAATTTTTTTGATTTGTATATATTATGTGCCTTTTTCATTAGTCATTACTACTATTTCTTACAGATTTTTCAACATACAATTTTTTCTCACTATTTTCTTTTCCGTCAGATTGTGAAAGAGAGGTCCACCTTAAATTAGGTTTTCGTGCTGCTGCAACTTCGTCTAATCTCCCAACTAATTTTGTATATGGAGCTCCTTTGACAATATCTGGATTTTCTTTTATCTCATTTGCTATGTTTTTTAATGCTGCTGCAAATCTATCCAATGTTTCTTTACTTTCTGTTTCCGTAGGTTCAATCATTAATGCTTCACGAACAATTAAAGGAAAGTAAATAGTTGGTGGATGAAAGCCATAATCCAAAAGTCTCTTTGCAATATTCAAAGCACTCTTTTCACCAAATTTCCTAGAGGATAAGACAAACTCATGAGTACATCTACGAGTGTAAGGAAGTTCATAATCATCCTTTAACAAATTGAGAAGATAATTGGCATTTAATATTGCATGCTCAGATACCTTTCTTATATTTGTGCCACATGATTTGATATAACAATAAGCCCTTACCAACATACCAAAATTTCCATAAGAGTATTTGACCTTCCCTACTGATTTTTGTTTGGTATAATCTAGGACAAACTTGCTGTCTTGTTCTTTTATTATTCTCGGTAATGGCAGATACTCTACCAAAAATGACTTTACTCCAACTACCCCTGCTCCGGGTCCTCCTCCACCATGAGGAGTTGAAAAGCTTTTGTGTAAATTCAAATGAATCATATCAAATCCTTGGTCACTTGGCCTAGTAATTCCAAATAGTGCATTCATATTTGCTCCATCGCAATACATCAATGTACCATTGGTATGCGCAAGATCGCTAATCTCTAGAATATTTTCCTCAAAAAGTCCAAGGGTATTAGGATTTGTTAACATAACAAGTGCTACATCATCTTCAAGTACTTCCTTGAATTTGTAAATGTCCATGTTACCACGGGAATCAGAGGGAATAGTTATAGTTTCAAACTTACACATGGCTGCGGTTGCAGCATTTGTGCCATGAGCAGAATCAGGAATAATTATCTTTTTTCTTTTCTCATTCTTTTGCTTAAAGTAAGCCTTTGCTATCATGACACCTAAAAGTTCACCCTGTGCTCCAGCTGCAGGTTGCAATGAAAAAGCATCCATACCTGTAATTTTCTTCAAGTCTTGTTCAAATTCCCACATCAATTGTAGTGACCCTTGAATACAACTTTCATGAGAAAGAGGGTGTAAATTCTTAAAGCCATCTAGACTTGCCATATCTTCGTTTATCTTAGGATTGTACTTCATCGTACAAGAACCTAATGGATAAAATCCAAGATCAACTCCAAAATTCATTCTTGATATGTTAGTATAGTGTCTAACAACATTGATCTCACTGACATTTGGAAGAGGAAGTTTTTTTCGCATCAGATTTTTTGGTAGTTCAATTGTAATGTCCTCCTTTGCTGCTTCTTCTTCTTCTTTTCCTCCTCTTTCTCTCTCTTTATTATCGTCAACATCAGGTACATGTTCGGTTGTCTCTTCATCGTATTCGAATATGAGCTTCATTTTATTATTTTGTCTCCCTTACTATAGAAACATATGATTCTATATCTTGCACTGTATTCAGTTCAGTACAGCAAATTAATATTTTATCTTCATCTAAGTCAAGACCACCATGAATTCCATTTTTAAGCAGGTTTGAATAAATATTTTCCAAAGACCCAGACGGTGCCTTCATATAGAATTCATTATAAAATGGTTTTTTATTCAGAGCTTCGAAGCCGATGCTCTTCAATTTGTTTTGCAACAAATGTGCTCTGCTATAAGAAAGTTTTGCAACATTGATTAGTCCCTTCCTTCCCATAAGTGCCAAATAAATAGTCGAAGCTATGGCCATCAGTGCCACATTTGTTGTTATATTGCTTGTAGCTCTTTCTCTTCTTATATGTTGTTCCCGCGCTTGAAAAGTCAGCACAAAGCCTTTATTTCCCTTTGAATCAGTAGTCATTCCGCATATTCTTCCTGGAATTTTCTTTAATAAGAAACTCTTGACTGCCATAAATCCCAAGTATGGACCTCCAAAGTTTACTGGAATACCAAAGGACTGTCCTTCACCAACTACTATATCTGCACCATAATTTCCTGGTGGTTCTAATATTGCAAGAGAAGTTGGTTCGACAACACAAGTAATAAAGAGTGCACCAGCTTTATGTGCCTGTTCAGCAACATACTGTAAATTCTCAATATTTCCATAAAAATCAGGGTTCTGAGCAATCACACAAGCTGTGTTATCATCAATCTCATTTACAATTTTGAGATCTGCTCCTTCACAATATGTTTTTAAAACTTCCAAATATTGAGGATTGAGTCCTTCCTTTATAAAAATACAATTCCTTCCATTATAAGATGAAGAGAGCAATACGGCTTCTGCCAATGCAGATGAACCTTCATACAAAGACGCATTAGCTATATCCATGCCTGTAAGAAGACAGATGAATGATTGGAATTCGTACATTGTATGTAGAGTTCCTTGGTTCATTTCTGCTTGGTAAGGGGTATATCCTGTAAGAAATTCTCCCCTCATTAGCAAATGATTTACTGCAGAGGGAATATAATGATAATAAGCTCCAGCCCCAATAAAGTATTTCATGATCTTATTCTTTTGTGATATGTTTCTCAAATGTTCCACTAGTTCGAGCTCGCTCATTGGTTTAGAAAGATCCAGTTTTTCATTAAGAGACGGCTTTAAATCCATGATTAAATCATTTATCGATCTTACTCCAATGCGTTTTAACATCTCTTCTTTGTCATTTTCAGTTATTGGTGAATAATTCATTATAATTGATATCAGCCTCCGCTTTGATCCTTTTCTCTATTCTCTTCTGTTTCACCAATGAATTTGTTATATTGCTCATTGGTCATTAAATTGTGGAATTCCTCCATATTCGATGGCTTTAATTTTACAATCCAGCCTAATTCATATGGTGATTGATTTATCCATTCAGGATGTTCAAGTAACTCCTCGTTAACTTCTACAATTTCACCACTCATAACACAATATATATCAGAAGAAGCCTTTACCGAATCAATTATTGCCATTGATTGCATAGGTTTGAATATGCTACTAACCTTAGGCAATTCTATGGAAACTATATCACCAAGTTGTCCCTGAGCAAAATCTGATATTCCAATAATTGCTATTCCTTCTTCCTTGAGTACAATCCATTCGTGTTCTTTTGTAAATCTTATATTCTCATCCACAAAGATCTATTTTTAATATTATTCAAGCCATAAAAAAATTTTTTTATTTCCGCTTATAGAACCGTGTACTACTAAGAACTTTAGCTTTATACAATTTACCACCAATATTAATTTCGATTAATTCATTGGGGTTGACATAAATTGGAACAAAACAAAAGCCAATAGACTTTTTTAAAGTAGGTGAAAAGGTTCCACTTGTTACAAAACCAATCTTTTTGTTATTTATTAATACTTCATTTCCATGTCTAGCTACCCTTTTTTCTAGAACCTCGAATCCTACAAGCTTTCTATTTAGTTGCTGGGTTATCAAAGCTTTTTTTCCTATAAACTCCTTCTTTTCAAATTTTACTGTCCATTTGAGTGGGACCTCTAAAGGAGTAGTATTTTCATCCATGTCATTTCCATAAAGCATCAAACCCGCCTCTAGTCTGAGTGTATCTCTGGCTGCCAAGCCAGCTGGTTTAATATTAAATGTGGAACCTAACTGTATGAGCTTGTTCCAAATCTCTATTTTTGAAGAATCAAAGAATAGCTCAAAACCATCTTCTCCTGTATAACCAGTCCTTGATATTATACATTCTATTCCAAAAATATTTGTGATAATAAAATTAAATGGTTTTAATTGATTTAGATTTAAATCAGCAATTGCTGCTTTTTCTAGGATATTTTGAGCAAGAGGACCCTGGAGTGCTAGAAGAGCAATTTTATCGGTGATATCTTCAACAATAGTTGTTGATTTCAAATGCTTAATAATCCATTCTAAATCCTTTTCTCTATTTGAAGCATTAACAACAATAAGGAATGTTTCCCTCTTAATCATGTATATGATTAAATCATCTATTATTCCGCCATTATCATAACATATAGGAGAATATAATGCCATATTGTTGTCTAATTTTGATATATCATTAGTAACTAAAGTTTGTAGACAATCATAGGCATCGGTGCCTTTAACTTCAAAACGACCCATATGTGAGACATCAAATAAACTAACGTCTGTTCTAGTATTGAGATGCTCATTGATTATTCCAGAAGAATAGTGTAGAGGCATTTCCCATCCATGAAAGTTTAGCATTTTCGCTCCAAGAGATCTATGAATATCATAAAAAGGTGTTTTCATTAGGTAGGCAACAAATATAATAATCGACGAGTATTAACTCTTGTTATAAAAGAGATTGTGGATGGTTCAAAGTACAAATGGAACTAATAAAAAAACCAGTATGGCTTAGAGTAAGACCGCCTGCAGGAGAGAATTATACCAACGTTAAACAATCACTTAGGTTGCTAAATCTTCATACCGTTTGTGAAGAAGCAAGATGCCCTAATATATCAGAGTGTTGGGGAACAGGAACGGCTACAATTATGATCATGGGAGACATATGTACTCGAGGCTGTAGATTTTGTGCTGTTAATAGCGGTAAACCATTTTTGCTTGATGCAGGTGAACCCGAAAGAGTCGCTAAGGCAATTAAAGAATGGGGTTTGAGGTATGTAGTAATTACTTCTGTATGCAGAGATGATTTAGAGGATGGAGGAGCAGAACATATTGCCAAGACAATCAAAGCAATTAAACTTTTATGTCCTACAACAATAGTGGAATCACTAATCCCCGACTTTAGGGGAGATGAGAGTTCAATAAAAGAGATAATTAAATCTGAACCAAAAGTCATAAGTCATAATATCGAAACCGTACAAAGACTTACTCCTAAAGTTAGAGATGCTAGAGCGTCATATGAACAGTCACTTCTAGTTCTAAAAAAAATTAAGGATATTAATTCAATGATTTATACAAAATCTTCTATAATGCTAGGTCTTGGAGAAGCAGAAGATGAAGTTATTCAGACAATAAAGGACCTAAAATCAGTTGGAGTGAGTATATTGACTATAGGCCAATACCTTCAACCAACTCCTAAGCATTTACCAGTTATAGAATTTATTACTCCAGAAAAATTCAATTGGTTTAGAGAAATTGCAGAACAAATAGGATTTGTTTATGTAGCCTCAGGTCCACTTATTAGAAGTTCTTATAGAGCAGGAGAGGTTTTTCTTGGAAAAAATTTGTAATACGGTATAATGGTCTCTAGACGTTGTTACATTGACTACTAGAAAGCTATAGGTCCGTCCGGACTAGAATCATGTATATATGCATATATAATATGATTCTACCAATACTATCTTGCATTTGTTCCTACAATTTAGAAGTTTATTTGCTAAACATTCACAATATACTCTATTCTATAGTAGTATTTCTATGGAGAGAATAATACTAATAATACTAATAATGATTCTAAAGTAAAAAAAGATACAGTTAAAAATGGAATTAGAATCTTTATGAGCTTGGATATAATTTTTACTTGCAATCTTTATTGATTATTACTAGATTTCTACACAAAACATGTCTATGAACTACAATATAGTAGGGCTCGGAGGTGTGTGAACTGATTTTGACACAAATTTGTAGTTCAAATAAAAACTATAGATATAGAATTTAGATACTTTATCGCATTATTTCTTTTTTATATAGGCATTGTAATCATGTCTATATTCCTTATATCTATTACCTTTCTAATTAGATCTTCAGTTAATATTGGCTTGTGAATAAAACACTCTTCGGCAATTATTCTATTCACTCTAAAGTGTGTTCTTCTAAATTCTTCATTGAAGGTTGCAATTGCAGTTAAAAAGCAGATTTTTACTTGAGAGTCTTTTTCTCTTATTTTATTATATAATTCAAATCCATCCATTTTTGGCATTTTTATATCAAGAATTACTAAATCATAATAATGCTTTTATAAGATTTTTAAACAGTAATAGGATCATTAAATGAAACTATTTGGAATCCATTATAGTATAACATATTCTTTATTGTAAAAGTAATATCCAGTTCATCATCTACGAATAAGATTTTTTTAGTAATTGCTATTGGATATCACTTCCGATTGATTATACCTCTACTCTATTAATTATCGGAAGCATAACATAAAAAGTAGATCCTCTACCATTAGAATTATTTTCTGCCCATATCCTACCACCATGAGCTTCTGTAATCTTCTTAGCTATAAATAGACCAAGACCAGTACCTTGTTCTGATTTGGTAGCAAATTTTGTAAATAGTCTTGGCAATATTTCTGGATCTATTCCTGTACCGCTATCTTTTATTATCACAATTACTCTATTACTATTGTCTTTTTCATTATTTGTTATTCTAGTTGTAATTATTATAAATCCTTCTTGAGTAAATTTGATGGCATTATAAAGTATATTGGAAATAACTTGTGTTAATCTAGTTTTATCTGCATTAACAAATATCCTATTTCTATTCAGTTTGTATAGTATCTGGACATTACTATTTTTATTCTTAAAACTATTCTCAAAATCTATGACAACATTTGCTAAAAACTCATTTAATTCAATTAATTCTGTATTTAGTTTAAAGATTCGACTTTCAATCTTCGTAATATCTAATATAGCTTCAACAAGTTTATGTAATCTGTAAGAATTTCTTACTATGATTTGAAGATATTCTTTAAGTGTTTCTTGTTTTAAACTGCTTTCACTTTTCTTATAAAGTAATTCACTTAGGCCTAGTATAGATGTAATAGGAGTTCTCAGTTCATGAGCTGCTACATTGATAAATTCTTTTTGCAGATTATCATGAACTTTTAGTTCTTCGTTTGCTAATCCAATTTCTTGATTTGATCGTTGTAATTCTTTTGTTCTTTTATTGACCTCATTATTAAGTGCAACGTTCCATTTTATTAGAAATATTATTAGAGTAGTGATTGCTGAAATGATACTAACGATTAATAAGAACATTGCTAACTTATCCTTAAATAATACATTATTGATCTCTGAATATATTGTAGCAGTAGGAGTAACTATCTGAACAAAGTATGAAGGCTTATCTTGGACAAATACTGGAACATTAGTATTTATTCGTTCACCCTTTCCATAATCATAACGTGCATAACCTGGAATACCCTGTAATAGATTTTGTGTAAGATTATTTAAGATGAGATTATGGTTAATGAAGTCTTGTACATCCTCACTAAAAAAATTCTTTCCCTGTAAACTTTTATCTGCACCAACTGCAAGTAAAGTTCCCTTTCTATCATATACAACCAAGAATTGAGAATTGATATCATGAATATTACCATAGAGCGAGAAAAAAGCTTCAGTAGGTATTTCTGCTCCTACTATTCCATTATATTTTCTAGTATCACTATTTACTATTGGAACAGTTAGTGCAATTCTATCTATATTATCAATTCCCTTAAATCCATCTGAAAAAAATGGCTGTAGAGTACTTATTGTTTCTTGTACATAATCTCTAATTGAAATATCTATATTAATGAAATTTCTTTGTCCTTCGGATACTATATGAGTTGTTACTATATTATTTTCATCTGCAATAAAAAGTCCATCAACTTTGGTAACATCATTAACTTCAGAAAATTTTTCACGCATAATCTTTTCAATTTTTTCTCCATAAAGTACACCTTGTTGTAAATAAGTAGAATCAGCGATTCCTTGGAGTGTTGATCTAAGTAATTTAAGATCTGAACTGATATGGTCTGCAATAGTTTGTGTAGATTCTATTTGACGATATTTATACTGAGAAAATATACTATTTTTAACATTTTGTTCGTTAATATTTTGTTGATAAAAGAATAAACCAAATGAAGAAATTATTATTGCTATTACAGCTATAATTCCTATTTCTTTTCTCTTTTTAGAGAAGAAATCATTATTTGTCATCTTTTTTTGGTTTTCCTTCTACTACCTACAGAGAATATAAATATACATACAATGTATTAAAATTTTTTTTATATTGACTAAGTAGAAACAGAGATATTAATCTCTCTTTCTGGTACAATAATCTTTCTATTAATTATATCTTCTTTAAGCTGATTGAGTTTAGCTTTTACGTCTGCTGGTACATTATTCTCTAAACCATGAAATGGTGCAATATAGATAATCCCGTCACCGGGTGCTCCCTTGTAAGACTCTAACCCAGGTTTGAATACTTGTCCACTAAAATTACCTTTTTGAATCATTTTAATAATATGATCAAATGCCTTTTCTACATCCAATACAAATGATGTAAGAACTGTATTTGGAGCTAGTTTATGCTGATCAGAAATAGCACCAAATGCAAATATCTTTTTTTCTTTGGCTGCTTCTATAACACCATGTCCAGATGTATCTGCTACATGTAACAAAAAGTCAGCACCCTCATTGATTTGAGATAGTGCAGCTTCTTTTCCTTTAGCTGGACTATCCCAGTCATCTAAGTATGTAGATAATATTTTTGTATTAGGATTTATCTTTTTAGCTCCTTGCTTATAGCCTTCAAAGATATTAACTAAATTTGGATATTTTTCTCCTCCTACAAATCCAATAACACTTGTTTTAGTCATCATTGCTGCAAGTGCACCCAAAAGATATGTGCCTTCTTGTTGCATTGGAAAAATTGAGGCAACATTAGAAGAATTAACTAGTCCTGTGAAAATTACAAACTTTGTATCAGGATAATTGTTACCCACTTTTATAGCAGGAGCTCCCCATTCAAACCCTTGAGCTATTATCAGATCATAACCAACATTAGCATATTCTCTTAATGTAATTTCTATATCTGGAATAGCTACATTCTCTTTAAAATCTATATCATAACCATATTTTTCTTCTAATGATTGTCCTGCATTATACCCAAAAGCACCCCAACCTGCATCACTAAATAAACCATCAGTTAGTAAAGCTATTTTGAGATCTGTATTATTAGAATTATTTTTCTGATCATATAATCCAGGAATAGTAGTTATTATTGTTGTTGTTTTTTTTTGTTCAATGGTATCTCTATCAAAAAAAGCATATGAGGACGAACTAAGTTGTAATTGTCCAATTATTAATGTAATTCCGATAGCGAGAATGTAAATATATTCCTTCTTTTCTTTGTATATCATAGAAAATCTAATGACAGTTTCACAATTATGGAAGATTTATAATCAAAAAATCTACTCTAGTTCTTTTCAATTCATCGGTACTATATACTTCGAAATAAGCAAATAATTGACCACCTATAGGTATTAATTGGAAGGCCGGATATTTTAGTCCTGCGAATATTGCAACATAATTTGCATCTACTTCACAAAGAGAAACAAATGCAAAGGAACTGGAGTTAACAATCTCTAAATGGCTGCCATTTACTTCCAACAGATTTGAATAGGCAAATGTATCAATATGATATCTAAGTAAATGAATGTTTTGTATAGAAGAAATTTTTTGAATATTATCTTGATTCCATTCAATAATCACTGTATCAACTTGATCTTTTTTCAACTGGGATTGTTCTGTTTGTCCCATAGTAATATTATTAATTAATAGTAGATAAAGAATTTGATAATGTCTAAAGCATTAATAATTGCAGGTATCTATTAGTAGTAAACATAAGATTGGAAAATTAATAGGTAGTAGTAACCTGAAGTAAAGATAGAAAGAAAAAGAGAGATTATAAATCTATTTAGCATATACTTTGTTTTATATAATAGACATAAGTAACTAATAGTATAATAAATAAATAATGTAAAAAAGTATTCTATTTATCAAATTTTTCGGCGCCTCAAAATTTTTACCAATATATTTATGTATCAAGCATGATTATAGAAAATTACAAAATAGAACAAGAATTGATGGAAACTCCGATAACTCAGGCAATGTATTTCTGTGTACGTTATGGAGATACATTCCATCATTTATTCAATCTTGTTAATTGAACAACAATAACTTAAAATCTATAATTTAATTAAATTAAATTTTTTTTATATTGTATTGTTATGTGCTTAATTGAACTATCAAATATAATAAATATTACAAAAATCATATAATTATATCATTACACAAAAAATAATGACGTAATGATAATAAGATGAATAGATAGCACCTACGCCATATCTTCTTTTCCATCTTATTATTGGATAATAAATCTATGCTCAATTTTTCTGTAATTTTAAGTCAAAAATTATAGCAAATAAATTTAAATATATATTTTAACATTAACTGAGATTCTCATTATAACAGGGTTCGGTAACATAATAGATAATAAGTTATTGCTATCAAATACAACTTAATAATTGATAGTAATAACTTCTTTAAAGAAAACTGAACTTAATATCATTTGACCTGTAATCCTTCTTCATTATCATATACCATATCCTTTATCTAAAAAATTTACATCCATTTTTAAACAATTATTTCATTCCCTTTCCAAATAAATCTGAATTTATACTATAATCATCTTTAGTAACTCTACACTGTGCCAAAAAATTATTATATAAAAAATTAATTAATTATAATAAATATTGGGAAGTATTCACAAAGAATAACACCTAGGAGACCGGTTAAGTTCTAATAATGATTCTTATTTATCAGGTCTTTAGCATTACTCAAGATTTGATGATTTATTGGGGTTGCCGAATAGGTGAATTGTATTGATGTCAGGAATTTTATTTTTATCTTTCGTCATATATTCTTGAAGGAAATCATAACCATCATCTTTTGATTCACAACTATCTATAGTTCCAATAATTACAAAATAATATGATTTTTTATTCTTATCCAGATATGTTCCAGATGAAAAATTTAATTAAAACTTTTTGGTCTAAATTTCTTGTTACCACAAACTTGTTAAATTTTTAGGCGCCGGAAAAATTATTTTATACATAATTTTAACCTAGAAGGATTAGTAGCTGTTTAATTCTTGTTAAATTCGTTTAAGAGAAAGTTATTATGCTTGCCAATACTGTGGTGATCTCCTATTTCAGTTCGGATACCTCTTTCTGTTTGTATAGTGTCTCATGATATACCATGAGGTTCCTTTGGGACTGAGGGAAGAAGTGAAAGAAAGTTTGAGAATTTGGCAGAACTGAAGTAAAAATTTATTATTATCCTATCAGCAGTAAAGAATCTGATCAATGATGAAAAACATATTGATAGTTGATGATGATACTAAAAATTCTCTAAAATACAAAAAATGGTTAGAAGATGAAGGCTTCAATCTAACTTTAATAAATGATCCAGATTTGGCAGAACAAAATTTCAATCCTGAAAACTATGATCTTGTTCTTATTGGGTTTAGAATGTCAGTAATTGATGGCTTTGATCTTTACAGCAAGTTACACGCAATATCAAAAAAGGTACAACAGGATACATCACCACTCAACGATTTTCGGATATGTTTTATGACTTCCTCAATCATCAATTATAAAGTCTTAGCAGAGATTCATCCAGAATTTGGAGAAGAATGTTATGTTTCAAAAGAAGTCCCAAAAGATGTATTTATAAAACATGTCTACTCTTTAATACCTTCTTAAGAATAAGTAAATAAACATTAATATAAAATAATTACAACTTTTTCGTATATTCTTGTAAATCTTTATTGAACGTCTCAACTTATCTTAGTTATTATTAATACCACAAATATCTTTATAAATTAAGTTCTTATTCAACTTATTCAAACATGGGTTCTGAGGACTTCGAATTCTCATAATAACAGGGTTCGGTAACATAATATATATTAATTTTTTGGATTATCTATAAGATATTATTTACTTAAGAAGAACCGAAAATATGTGTAGCATTTCATATATAATTTTTTTGTGATAGTTTTTTATTATGAACAAATCAACTATGATGGTATTATTATTCTTACTTGCCACTACGATTTTTGGAGCTACAAACGTGATAGCTCTTCAAGGAGCTGAAGCACAGAATTATTATTATAACAATGAGCAAACTTATGCATATCATTATCTCCCTTCAACAAATTATGGAGAAGAAGCAGGCAATGACAATATCTATTCTTACAATAATAATTATTATTATCCACATCCATCATCTACTCCAATACCACAATCATCAGATTATCCTCAGGATGTAACTAAATATGAATGTCAAAAAGGTCCATTCAAAGGGTTCTTTGCAAGTTCTCCAGAATTTTGTGATACATCATCACTTACTTTGATGACCTGGAATATTTATCAAGGTGCAGACCTGTCACCACTATTCAATGCTTCTACGCCAACCGAATTTGTTACTGCTGTAGGATCTGCTTATAATAGAGTCCAAGCTACTAACTTTGTAGAAAGGGCTGATTCAATTGCAGATGAGATACAGAAGACTCGGCCAGATCTGATAGGTCTTCAAGAAGTAATATTACTTAGAACACAGATTCCCTCTGACGGTCCTGCGACACCAGCAACTAACATTTCATTGGATTATCTAAAAATTCTCATCGACACACTAGCAGAACGGGGATTAATTTATGAACAGGTTGTTGTTCAGAACGGTACCGACATTGAGGTTCCCGGCTTAATCTCTACAGGCCTTGTGGATATAAGGCTCACTGATAGGGATGTAATACTAGCACGAGCAGACAACAAAGATTTTACATTATCAAATACCAATGGCGCACAGTTCGCTGCTAAACTCCCATTAAGAACTCTATTTGGACCTATTAGTATACCACACTCATGGGTTTCGGTAGATGTAACGTTTAATAAAGAAGATAAAGTTCGCATAGTCTCTACTCATCTAGAGCCTCTTTCACCTATTATTCAGAGCTTACAAGCAGATGAGTTGTTGAATGGACCTGGTAATACACATTTACCTGTCGTATTCATGGGTGATTTCAATTCAAATGCTGATGGAACTGGGACGCCAACATACTCAAAACTAAAAGATGCAGGTTTTATTGATGCCTGGACTGTAAAAGGAAAAGGTACAGGTTTTACGTGTTGCCAGTCCGAAGATTTGCTGAACCAGAATTCTTCATTAGATGAAAGATCAGATTTAGTATTGTTCCGAGGCGATTTTAAGGTAAAAGATATAAAAGTTGTTGGGAATTCTCAAAATGATCATACAATATCTGGTCTTTGGCCATCAGACCATGCAGGAGTTGTGGCTACTCTAAAACTGAATGGTGATAAATATTAATAATTCAAGCCATTCTGAGATTACAATTTCTTTTTTGGGTTTGTATTTTATCAGCTTCGATAAATTACCTAAAATAGCCATCCAATAAGTTCAATAGATAATTTGTGTAGACATTCAAATTAGAGTTTATTCTCTTTTACTTTATTACTCTAAGTTGTCAAAGATGGTGCAGTAATTAATTCAGAATAAAAAGATCAAGAGAGGATCTCATTCACTTGTATTAGTTTTTAATGTAAAATTCGTAATCTATATTATATCATTTGTCTTGAATATTCTCCATCCTGCTATTCGTGGCTTTTGTACTTTTAATTAAGATGATGATACTAAGGATAATAAATGCAACTTGAAATATTTGTATGATTATTGCTTCTCCGCTTATAGGACCGGCTCTACCTGTTATTGGATTTTCAGGTATTCTAGTAATTATCCATAATAACATAAATACTGCTATTCCTGCTATACCTATAGCGTACCATATTTTACCCCATTGTCTAATTGTAGGAACGACCCAAAATACTTGCGCTATGCCTCCAACTAAAATAAAATATCAGGTTTCCAATTTCTTCACCACTACTGATAGTATCTCTAAATCTATTAATATGCAGTATTCCTGCAATCAAAGTGGTTGCAGCAGCAGCATAGAGCAATATAGTAACTTTTTTACCATTTCTTAATTTAAAGGAAACAAACTATAAAAAAAATTAGTACATTGTATGTTTAAGTTTCAAAAATTTGTCAGTAATATTTTCTAGATCTATAGGAATTATAATAAGAAATAATTTTGTAAGTACTTTAATTCAAGTATTAAATATAATATTGTAGTTGATAGATTAATGTATAACCCATATATTACAATAGTTTTTGTTTCCTTTATTATTTTGATAAGTTCTCTATCTTTTCCATTAAATAATATTGTTTTATTGGCAGAAGGTCAACAACAACAATCAGCTATTAGTAGTAGTTCAAAAAATGTAACAGAACTTATCAAACCAAATGGTAAAAATTCTTCAATCACATTAGAAAGTAAAACAATAAACTATTTTGAGAATGCTACTGGTTATCTTGTTTATCCAATTTCTAAAACAACATCCTCGTTAGTTGAAAGCAATATATCTACAAATAATAACAATACTTTTCCAGCCGTGGTAATGATTCATGAATGGTGGGGGCTTAACCAAAATATAAAAGATATGGCTGAAACTCTAGCAAAAGAAGGATATGTTGTTTTAGCAGTAGATTTGTACAATGGTCAAGTGGCTAATACGCCAGATACAGCTCAGAATTTAGTTAGTAAAGTAAGAGATAATCCTTCCGAATCAATAAACAATCTTCAACATGCTGTAAGATATCTCGCTTCTTTAGAAAATGTAAATTCCTCAAAAATCGCTTCTCTTGGTTGGTGTTTTGGTGGAGGACAATCGCTTCAACTAGCATTAAACACAGAACCAGAATATCCTTTAGCGGCAACGGTAATATATTATGGTAATTTGGTATCTGATCAAGAATCACTTTCAAAGATAAAGTGGCCAGTATTAGGCATATTTGGAGATCAAGATCAATCGATTTCAGTAGAATCTGTAAAACAATTTGAAGATGCATTAAATGCAAATGGAATAACAAATGAAATTTATATCTATAAAGGAGTAGGCCATGCATTTGCAAATCCCTCAGGCGATAATTATGCTCCTAAAGAAACTCAAGATGCATGGGAAAAGACAGTATCTTTTCTGAAAAAATATTTGAAGTAATTCAGAATATTCTTTATTTCTTTTCACAAATAATCTAATTACCATATATAATTTCTTTTGTTACCAAACTATGAATTTTAAGAATACTTTTTTTTAGCGGTATGATATTTTTTTATTATCTTTTTTGATAATAAATAATTTGATGACATACCATTCTGCATTTTGCAGCAATAGAATATGAACATAAAACAAAATGGAGGAGAAAAAGGCGTTGCAATTGGACAGTTTAGTGAAGTAGCATTACTTGCATTACTTCTAACTCAAAACCAATATCTATATTGCAGATTTTGGAAATTGGATATACTTCTTTAAACTAAATGTATCAATAGTCCCATCTACTGATTGTTAAATGACCATAAAATATAACGTAATATTTTGACTCAAAAAATCTAATCAAGCTTTAAGTCTTTGACCTTGTCCCATTTGATTTTAGTCAGCGGTTCATGATCGTCAATACTGAAAATCCTATCTAGTTCTATTTCTAATCATTTCGGTTGATAAAACAAAACATTTTACATCTATAATCTCCAAAATCTATCTACCGGTGAATGTAGAAGATTGTTAGGAGAAGTTGGAAATGAGATAAGCAAATCTCGAATTGAAACACTTACTGATGGAGTTTTTGCTATAGTCATGACTATATTAGTACTTGAGATTACTGTACCACAGATATCTCATTCAGAGGCGACTATTGAGCTTCCAAAACAACTACTCAAGTTATGGCCTGTGATTCTAAGTTATGGAACAAGTTTTATAATTTTAGGTTTTTTTTGGATTGCCCATGATTATCAGTTCCACTACATTAAACGAGCAAATCGAGCCTTTCTCTGGATAACTATCTTTTATCTAATGTTTATAGCATTTGTACCATTTTCAACATCTCTGATTGGAGAGTATGGAGATCAGCAGATCTCGATAATTATATATGCAGTCAATATAAGCATAATTGGATTTTGGGAATATATACGATGGAAGTATGCTACAAAAGATCATCATTTAGTAGATAGTGATCTTGATCCCACCTTTATAACAAAAATGTCAAGAAGATTTCTTTTAGGACCTACTATTTATTTGATAGCAGTTGCTATATCTTTTGTAAGTACCCAACTAAGCCTTGTACTGTTTATAGCTACTCCTCTATATTTTCTAGTATCAGCTAGAAATGACAAATCTTAATTTTAATTTACCAAAAATAAGTCAATGAAACGAAGCAGATTCATGGGCTTTTTGACAGGATATAAGAAGAGCGAGTAAATTCATAATGGTCTAGAGTGTTAATAGCTATTGAATCATATATCCCTCTACTCATATACTATAAAATTTTTGCATAATTTTTTTCTTATTTTTATACCTAAACAATTTTTTTAAACTATTTTATTAGATAATTCAATATAATTCAACAGTTAAATTTGAAAAGACCAAATTTGTTAGTAATAATAAGTTTAATCAGTTTTGTTAGTATAATTTTGATTACTGGTTCTCCTTTTAAAAGTTCTACAAATTCTTTTGACAATAATAACCCTCTTCTTTTAGAAATTCCTCCAATTCAAGCCCAAGGTGATGGAGATAACTTTGCTGGTTTTGAAGAAGAGGATGATAATGATAATGGAGAAGAAAATGCGGAAGACACTGGTCAATTTAGCTTTGAATCAGAAGACACTGAAGATCAACAGACTGA
>DAIPKY010000307.1:0-1863 GCA_036769505.1 Nitrososphaeraceae archaeon | reverse complement strand
GCGTAAACCCAAGTATATTTTTATATTTATAGATGAGATTAATCGATTTCTTCCACATACTTCTTCCTTGGGGCAACGATCCACGGTAGCAGAACAGATTATAAAAACGATAATGGCAGGGAAATCAAGGAATACCATTTTATTATCAGCTCAGCAATTCAAAAGTGCTGTTGATCCCGTTCTACATGAGAATACAGGAATACATATGATAGCAAAACTAGGATTATCTGAATTATCAACCAGTTCTTATTCCATGTTGGATGACATTACTAAAGGAAATATTGCTCAACTAGACAAAGGAGAGATTGTAATGATCCAACCAGCAATTCGACATCCTGTAAAGGTCATATTTCCAAGACCTCCCTTTAAGAGATTAAGTAGATAATTAACAATCAATTATGCAAATTAGTATATCATTCTTGTTAACCCAGATCAATAAATATTATACAAAATGAAGCAAGAGTAGCTCTATCAATTCTTTATCAGGAAGAATTAGCAAATTAATACCTTTTTTATTAAAAAAATTATTTCTTATACTTTCACAGAATTTTCAATTTTTTATATAGGAGATATTTATTAATAATAATATTTTATATAACTCTCCTCCAATAATATCAGGAATTTTTCCATAAATAGATATATCAAATTATCCAACAAATATATTAAAATTTATGTATAGTATATGACTCTGTAGGAGATAAACAAACAACTAAATAATATTTTTTAAAAGCAAAAGCACTAAAAAGAGAATCAAAGAATGCATTAACTCTAATACGAAAAACCTAAAAATATTCTCTTTTACTGGAACTAGGAAAATAAAATATGGCATTTAATATATTTCTAATTAGTCACTAAACTAAGTTAATAGAATAGAATTGATTAACAAATTATTTATTTATTTACATTATTTATTTATTAAAAGATTTATTTTCAGATAGGATTACAATTAGATATATATAAGATCTACTGTATTCTTAATTTATATTTCCAATGTTATACTAATATATTATACATTGACAAGATTACTTGATCTCGGATTAGAACGTATAACAGAAATAATAATGAATATGGCAAAACTTTCACAAATGTGTGTTATTAATGCTATTGAATCTTATGAAAACGGGATTGTTGATAAAAATCAAATATTTGAATGGTCGGAGAAACTTAAAATATTTCAATTGGAGGTATCTGATCTAGCAACAGAATTAATTTTCAGGTATCAACCTGTTGCAACTGATTTACGATATATAAGATCATGTATGGAAATTGCTTATGGCTTTTCTAGATTTGGAAGGTATGCCTACGATATTGTGGAAGTACTAGAAACAATGGGTTCTATTCATAAATGTGATAAATCTTTGGTTATGGAGGCTTCTAATTTAGCAAGCGAAATGATAAGATTAAGTATAAATGCATTAAAAACTAGAGAAAAAAATAGTGTTTCAAAGCTATACAAAATGGATGATTCTGTAGATGCAATGTACAGAAATTATTTAAGCGATTTAATTACCCTAAAAGCAGACTCTAATCATCTATTTAAAGATCCAAGATGTGCAATATCTGCATTATTGATAATGCGGTATCTAGAAAGAATAGCAGATCATGCATGTTATATTGGAGATTCAGTATATTTCATAGTGACTGGACAGTCTAGTCCTAGAAAATAAAACTTTTTGTAGTCAACAATATCAAAGCATTTGAGTAGTATTTAATATTAGTAATAATAGTAATAATAATAATAATAATAATAATCTCATCATTATTATTTATATCATGTAATTCTTTTATTAACAAGATATGATTCATTTGACAGGTTGTAATAATGTTCTAAGGTAAAAATCTTTTACAGCTACATTCATTGGA
>DAIPKY010000097.1:0-5638 GCA_036769505.1 Nitrososphaeraceae archaeon | reverse complement strand
TCAATGATAGATCCATTAACGGAAAATAGAAATTTTTCATTATTTTTAAATTTCTCATCAAGTAATGTTTGTTTAACTTCAGGAAATATCACAAGAAAAATAGTTTTTGTATTTGTTCTATTCTTATTTAATATTAATTTATGGTTTTCTCTAATAGACGTTTTTAACTTTCTCCTTTAAATGAAAATTAAATATGGACAAAGATTTCAAAGTTCTAAAAACAGTCTTTGTTCTTCTTTTCCAGTCACTAATTTCTTTCTTATTATATGAATGTGAAGATATCTCAATATAATGTTGTGATTTATCAAACAAATCTTTTATTTTAGGTAATAAATCTACTATATTAAAAAAAATATCTGAAAATATAATTTCTTCAAATATTTTAGTAAATTTATGATCTAAAGTAACTCCAATACTAATCCTATCAGTCATTGATATATTGAGATATGGAAACTTAATAAATACAGAATAGACAATTTTATTCTTTGAAATGAATCCATCATTATCTTGAGGATTGTAAATTTCCTCATGAAATAATTTATAATTTTGTGATTTATTGAATTTTGAATGGGTAAATGTTTTACCGGTATGATCTTCTAAATTTTTTGATAGATTATCAATGAAATTCCTAATGTTTACTGTTTTCTCATTAAAAATTTTTTTTAATTCTTGTTTGTTAATTATTCTCTGAATCTGGATATCCTTTTTATACAATTCATCTTTATCAAAATAGTAATTAGTTGCTATTAGGTTATAATCATTATTATAAAAATCTATGATGAGGGATAAATAATTTCGTTTATGACTATTCTGTATAAGAAATAACTCAGCTTGTTTATCATCACCATTACTTGGTCCTCCATATCCTAAATGTTTATGCCAATTTCCTAGATAAGCAAGATTATTTTTTTCCATTTGTTTTGTAATATTTATTGCAAAATCTTCATCCATTTCAAAATAGACTTGTGTTCTTCTTGCATTTGTTGAAAAGTGTATTAATTTTAAGATTATGAGATATTCTCCTACGATCTTCCCAAAAAGTAATCCACCTGTTTCAACATTTTTGTGTCTATTACATTCTTCAACTATATCATTAATTACATTTTCTGATATAATTAACTTTTTATGGATCATTTAATAGATAAAAATGCTTTATATTAGGAATAGTTACTTTTCCAGTCTCTACGTCAACCATATTATCTTCTTCTTTTCTTCTAAGAACTACCTCTGCAGCTTTGTTTTTTATCCCTTCTAAACCTTCAATTACATGTTTCAAATCCCTAGGCATTATTAGTATATATTACAAAGATGTATTTTTATTTTTCTATTCCTTTGCTGTATAAAACTCATCACCAGAATAACCAACAAATACAAATCCCACAAAAAAATTATCGGAGATAATCACATGGATATATTGGCTTTAGGAATTCTACTATAGATTTATTGAATGACTATGGTGCTATGAATATCGTGGTAAGGGATTGGATAAAGTCTTAAGACTTTATCTTACTGGTTATTTTTTGTTATATGTATCTTAATATTATTATAGAGTTCATCTAAAAATATAGCCAGCTTATAGGCTTCTTGTTTTTATAAAATCTACTATCAAATTCAAGTATGAACCCACTTATAGAATGGGGCCAGTGGGATGTGAAACAAATTTGACCTATTTTTTGGTCGTAATTTTTCTATAATTTCATTCTACTACCGCATTTTAATTGATCAGATCCTAGAATAATTTGATTTAGTTAATTGTTTATGAAGGAGTTGGAATAGACACAACTCCTGCGTTAGAGAGTTCAGAACCTATCCCATACCCTATCAATGCAATTCCTGTCCCAAGTCCCGCCATCTCAATCCCTCCCTTAATCCAATTTATCTTTGCTATTCTCGCTTTTAATGCCCCAACCAAAAATGATGAACATACACTTATGATGACAGCAATAATTATTGCATTAGATGAAGAAATTAATCCAATTTTTACTGCAAAGTATGGCAAAATAGGCAAAATTCCCCCAAAAAGAAATGAACCAAACATGACCAAAGCTCCCTTTATGGGATTTCCAAGAATATTTAAATTAAGTCCTAATTCTTCAGTCAACATAGTTTTGAGCCAAACTGATTTATCTGATGTGATTTTGTCAACTATTTTTTTGAGATATTCTCCGTCAAATCCCTTTTCAATATAGATTTGTTCAATTTCTGATCTTTCTTTTTCAGGCATATTTTCAATTTCAAATTCTTCTCTTCTTATTTCTGATTCCAAAATTTCACGTTGTGATTTTACTGCCAAATAATTTTGAACAGCCATCGCCTTGGCTCCAGTAAACATTCCTATTAAAGCCGCCAATATAACAACATCAGCCGTGATTACTGCTCCGCCAACACCGGCAACAATACCTAATGAAGTATTTACACCATCACCAAAGCCAAATACAATATCTCGAATGTAATTACTTTCTTTTATATGAGGTTCTACATGTATTGTTTTGTCCAATATACAAATTGATGTTTAAACTCTATTAAAATTATGTTATTAGATGAGAATTATAATACTATTCTGTTTATTCTACCTCTTTAAATAATCCCAAGCGCCTAGTCTTATACCTGATGAAATCATTGTATAAACAATTGGTTTTATTCTTCTATCAGGATATTCTAATAATTTATGTATTTCATCTATAGTAGGAGCTCTACCATTTGCTGATTGTCTAGCATTTGGTAATCCTATTGTAATCTTCTTCCATGGAATCGTAATATCAGCCAGCTATCTCACAAAATACTTTTAATGATTTTACAAAATTTTATGTTCCATATATAATATATTTATTTTCAACTCTCTCTTTTTTAGTATGGTAAAAATCTAATTATTTGGCTTAATGCCCACTTTGTGTCATTCTTTGCTTTTTCTGTTAATTTATTACATCTACATTCAATATCTTTATCTGCCACCATTTCAAATTCTATAAAGTCAAAGAGCTTCTTCAATCTTCTTTCATAATACTTTCTAGTAATCTCTGTTTTAATCGAATATTTGAACATTAGATAAGGAGTCAATTCTCATTTATTGTGTCCTAGATCTGTTATCGTATCTATCAGCGAATTATTAATCTGCCTTTCATACCATGCTATATACAATGGGTCTAAATAAAGACAGGTTTGTAATGGGGCCAGTGGGATATGAAACAAATTTGACCTTATTTTGGTCCCTTTTTAAAGGATTCAATTTTTTATTAAAAATATTAATCTTCTGAAATGTCCCTTCTGAAAAATACTTGTAAAAACTAATAAAAAGGAGTTATTTCTCTAATTTCCATACCTTGGTTATTGCATTTCCTTTTTGGTCTATTTCATCTGCTAATACTCCAATTGTATTTTTCAGTGCAGATAATGCTTCTCCTTGTGTATCGTTTGTTTCAAAAGTAACAGATCCTAAGTTTCTTAATTTTCCATCTTCATCTCTTTTTCCAACAGTACTGAAAGTATATTTTACCACCTTATTATCTAATGTTATTAGCATTCCATGACCTTTACCATACATATAACCATCATCTTTTAAAGTACTCCAAACTGTTCCAAAATCCAATACAGGAATATTTCCTTTTACTGTTCCATTACCTGACCAAGATATTTCAAATTCTTTTTTATCAATATCTGATATTTTTTTTCCTTCGCTTTGGGTTTTCGATTCAAAAATTAAATCATCTATACTTACAGAAAATTCCTTATTGATTAGTGGTAGATTTGTCATATTGATCGTATTAGTCTCAGTTTGTGCATTAACTGTAATTATTATTATTGATGTCAACAAAAAACAATAACATAATGGGTATCCAATATTTAGTAATAGATATTTCATTGTTTATTATTAAAAAATCTAGAATAAAAATATGTTTTTTTAGAGTTAAAACCAACAATAAATAGATATATATTTTTAATCATCGAATTAAAACCTGAATCTCAAAAAACTTGGTTTAGTTCTAAATCTTGAATAGTTTTCTAACTGTTATAGCTAACAGAATAATTGATAGTACAAGGTTTTATTTTAAATCTTAAATATAATAAGAAGAATAAAATTTTATGAAGAAAAAAATTCTTTTTGTTTTGACTTCTCATGATCAATTAGGAAATACTGGACAAAAAACAGGATTTTGGTTAGAAGAATTTGCTTCTCCCTACTATGAGTTTATTGATAATGGATATGATGTGACAATTGCTTCTCCAAAGGGTGGACAACCTCCAATGGATCCAAAGAGCAATTTAGAAGAATGGCAGACTAACTCTACGCGACGTTTTCAAAAAGATAAATCTGCCCAAGAAAAGTTAGCAAATACGTTGGTATTAAGCCAAGTATCAGCTAATGACTATGATACATTATTTATCCCAGGAGGCCATGGACCCATGTGGGATTTAGCAACAGATAAAAATTTAAAAAAATTAGTTGAAGATTTTTACTTTGAGGGAAAATTTGTTAGTGCCGTCTGTCATGCCCCAGCAGGATTATTACAGGCTACAGATAAAGAGGGAAACTCCATCTTGAAAGGTAAAAAGGTAACAGGATTTACAGACAGTGAAGAAAGTGCTGTACATTTAGAGAAAGTAGTTCCATTTTTGTTAGAAGATCGTATGAAAGAATTAGGTGGGAAATTTGAAAAAGCTGAAAATTTTAAACCCTTTGTTGTAACTGATGGAAAGTTGATAACAGGTCAGAATCCTGCATCGTCATTTGTTGCAGCACAAAAAGTAATAGAAATGTTAGGAAAAAATTAAAAAGATGATTAATTTCTAGCAAATGAATCTACAATTATCGTATCGTTGAGAGATATTTTTGCATGTAATTCTCATCAATTAAATTAACTAAAAAATTCATCGGGCTCAGAAGTTACACTATTGTTAACAATACTAACCTAAAATAAAAAATAAAATTTTAATACTTTAATTTGAAAAGATAAAGCCATAACCCTCCATGAGCCAAGGATTTCTAGAAGGCTATGGTATGTTTACATCAGTTCTTTGGACTTTTTGGTTCGGTTTGAGGTTTTGAAATTAAGAAGCATTGTTAATTATAATATTTAAGAATTGGAGATAATTTAATTGTCATAGCCTTCTATAGATATATAATAACAAGAAGTACATGCTTAAGAAGAAGAGATACATTTTAGTAGTCAAATATTTGCCATAACGCTTTAAAATTAAGATGATGATAATTAATCTAATGAGAGTTTATTTGTAGTAGATCTTCTTTTGTTTCTAAGTGGATACTTACAACATGGACATCTATTTCCATCATATTTAATATAAATCTCACATTCACTACATCGTTTAAAATTTTGAGCATATAATGAGTATTTTCCTCCCTTCTTTTTGGTCTCAAATATATTACAATGCCCTTTACAATTCAATTTTATATTTAGGTAAATGTTCGTTGCCAATTTATTTAAAAATCGGTGAACAGAGTTAATAATTGTGGATGATATTATTTAGTTGTTATATCGTTATTATTATATAATATTGTCATAGTCTGAACTCGATTTATAGATACAGGTCCATGTTATGGTTATATCACTTTTTTCCTAGAGGTGGTCCTAGAGGTGTAATCATATGACAGGCACGATAGATTATTTCTCTACTTCCACCA
>DAIPKY010000306.1:0-1872 GCA_036769505.1 Nitrososphaeraceae archaeon | reverse complement strand
CTGTTATTTCATCACTGTGGACACTTATTTGTTGTAAAAAACCAAATGGATCACAGAAATTCAATCTAACCCACTTTATATTTGCTTGTTCTAATTCATTTAATATTTCAATCTGTTTTTTATTTTGATCTAAATCTGTATGAGCTATCTGCATATAGTATTCTAACAACACTAAAATATAAAGTAGATCATAAATTTAATTAACATATGACAAGAAAATGGTTGGCTTTATTGACATACGTTAATCGAATTCATATTATATTCTCGAAAAAAAATATAATAGCATCATTTTAGATTACAATTTATAGGAACATTGATAAAAGCCATAATTTAAATAAAAATTTCACATTCATTGTTATATAATTATTTCAACCCGTGATTAAAGATAATGTGACTAAATTTGATTATTGCCATTATAGTAATTATCCTTAACTTGAAGAGTTTTATGTATGTTAATATATTTCTAGTATTTGTTAATGCATAAAAACCACAAACTCTTAAATACTTAATAATATTTATAAGTATTAAAAACCAAAGGCGACAAAATTATAATGGCTACTATCTCAGTGGATGAATTAGACATAAAGATACTTAAAAAATTAATTTCTGATGCCAGATTATCCTATCGTGGAATTGCTGAACAAATTGGAGTTTCTCCCCCTACTGTTCTTTCGAGAGTTGAAAAGCTAGAAAATAATAGTATTATAAAATCGTATTCCGCACTACTTGATCATGAAAAATTAGGATATGATTTAACAGTAATAATTGAAGTTACTGCTGTTAAAAATAAAGTGGTTGAAGTAGAAAAGATCATATCTAAATACCAAAATGTATGCGCAATCTATGATATTACTGGCTTAACTGACATGATAATTGTTGCAAAGTTTAGAAATAGAAAAGAGCTAAGTAATTTTGTAAAAAAAGATTTATCAATGCCCTTTGTAGAAAGAACCAATACACATATCGTATTTATAACTGTAAAAGAAGATTTTCGAATACTATAAAATTAATTTAACAGTTATATTCAATTTTAAACTATAATTACTCAACTTTTGATTACTTCACCACTTTTTCTTGCCTCGATATTAATGTGTTATATTTTATTGAATAGTTTTGCCATTGTATTGGCTTTTTTCAATAAGAATAACTTATTCTCTCAATTCTTCTTCGAGTTTCACTCTTACAAGACAAGTCAATAGAATTAACAGTTAGAACTAAGTTTATTTTATTCAGGTCAAAGATATCATTATCTTTGTTTTACTTTTGGAAAATTTGATTGATTAGAGTATATGGACTATGTTGCTATACTGAAAAACCATATTTTATTTGAAATAGTATATTTGAGGATTTAAATTTTTAAGATACAGCATTGAATAATATTTTCCTTTTGTAATAATTTCATTGGAAAAGGCTTAACTATTTTAAATTTAGGTGTGTGTCTGTTTATGATAATTTACATAAGCCATTGTTATATCATTTACTTCCTTCTATACTTATTTTATGAAAGAATTGACAAGTAAAATAGAAAATAATGATGTGTCTAAATAACTAAATAAATAAAGTTCACTCAGATTTCTGACTTGGGATTTGAAAATTCATTCAGATTTCTGACTTGGGATTTAAGAAATCCTTTTAATTTATCTAAAAATGTATACCAATTTTTGATTTTATCATCTATTATTTTAGTTTCCTGTTTTTTCCATTTATGGAATTTGGATGGATTTCCTAGTATATACAGAGATGAAGATCATTATTTAAGAAAAGCAATGCACATTATGGAAGGTGAAGGGCTTCAAGAAAATTCAGATGATCTTATAAGCTATCAATCTCATAAATATGATCATCCATACTTTGGACAACTGTTTCTAGGTG
>DAIPKY010000305.1:0-1877 GCA_036769505.1 Nitrososphaeraceae archaeon | reverse complement strand
GAAATATGCCAATACGTATGCAAAAAGTTTTATTGAGTCATATAAAAAAATAATAAACCAAATAATCACCCAAAACCAAACTAATAACACAGAATTTAAATAATTTTATTAAGAGTAGCTTAAATCTAATTCATTATTCAAGCATTATAAATTCTAGGAGTAAAGTAGGTAAGCTATTGATAAAAGAAGACCTTTTTTGAGAAAGTTAATCTTTGGAAGTTTGAGAATAAAAATATGTAGAGAAAGATCACCAAATTATATTACATAACCATACTTAAAAATTGATATTTGATATATACAATGCAACCTAGATTGTCAAAATAAAAGATAAACTTCCTATGTTACTATTATTCGGTATTATTATTTGTCTTTATTTATATTTCTAACTAGTATTAACTTATTTTGTAATGATAAGTTGGTCTTTTATTCTTCCATCGTTAGCGAAGAACTTAGCAGTAAGAGTTGTTCCCTAATTTATTAAATCTACATTCAAAAAGCCAAAGCCTTCATACTGGGTAGCGACATAGGGTGATTGTCCTGTTAAAGGATAAATACTAGCACCAGCAGTACCAATTGTACCAAATACTATACCTTTTGGATCGTAGTAGTTGTTATTGTTGGTATCTGTTATTATGGGATTAGTTGAATTATCATTGTTATATATTATTGGATATGATCTTTGGTAGTTGTGATTATGTGCCTGCAATACTAAATCTACTCCATATTTAACGAATAGAGGATGATAAGTGTCACTCAATTCCTCTTCCGCACTATTGCCTTTAACCAATATTTGCAGGAGAAGTATATGCTAAACTATGGTATTACACAACAATCCAATCAATATCATGAATTAAAGATACTTTTGAAAGGTTAAACATAATCATTTGTTTGTGAATTCTAAGAAGTTATTTTTACAGAGTCCACTTTGAGGCTTCCATCTACTTTAATTGCATTTGGTGTATTTTTGGAGGGGACTATCTTAATCCAAGTGAGATCATTAGAATCGATATTTAGAGTTGCATTTTTTTCCACACTAATACCTGCATTTAATATCCAATTCTTTTCATGGAAGTTACTAGATTCTCGCTGTAATATACTTGGGGATTGTAAACTATTCACTATATCTATAAAGTCTGTATGTTGGCACGCAATGGATATTTCATTTTCTATTGAGTTATAAGAAATACATGAGTTTTCAACAGCCAGTATATTTTTTGGTAGTGATAATAACATAGTTATTGAAAAAAATAGTTAAAATCACCGTTGAAAATAATATTACTAATTGAGATTTCATCAATTTTTAGTTTCTATTATTTATTAAATTTTTAGTTATTAACTATTAATAAGAATTCTTATAAATAAATACTATAAATATTTTTTTTAGAATAAAGTTGATAACACTTAAGTATACTTGAGCCATTACATTTGGAAAAAAACTATTCTGTTGCTGACTAAATAATGGCATTACTGCTAACATTATCAATGAACGTGTCAAAAGTACAAAGGTGATATTACTGACTTATGCATATCTTAATAACAATGAAAAAATGATATTGTCTCTTTCAATCCCTTTCATATTATTCAATATTATGCCGAAAAGTGTTTTGTAATGTTAATTATTACTTTTATTACTTCTAAAATAGCATATACTAAGGTTTCAATAGAAATTAATCACAAATAAAATTTATTAAACTCTTACCAAAAGTAAATAAGTTAAGAGCAATAATAATCAAGTTACTGTTAGTTGGAAACTATTTAATAGAAGGATTAATAAAAGTGAATAGCTTAATCAAATAATGATGAAGATGTCAAATCAATAATTTGTTGTTTTATAAACACATATAGATGCAAAGTTTAAAAGTGGGAGGACAACTTGA
>DAIPKY010000304.1:0-1878 GCA_036769505.1 Nitrososphaeraceae archaeon | reverse complement strand
TTGCAAGAAAGATTCGTGATAGATTGCCACATAAAAAAAATAATATTAACTACAACAAGAATGTCATATAACTAAACCAATTGACAACTTAATTATCATTTAACATATCTTAAATAAAATATCAAAAAAAGCATCTGCAATTATATTGATAACCTAACTAAGTCATAGTTTATCCGATAAATCTACAATCCTTCTTCATTAGTTTATTTAATTTCAATTAGTTTAGAGCTAAAAATACTTAACCCTATATGTCCATAGTTTTTCCAGTTCACTTATTTGTTAAAAGAATCACTATTCTCAATTATATCTATTATAATTGCATTTTGTATAAAGATGACAGCATAGAGAAACACCTACTAGAAAAGAATATACATAAAACTATAGAAAAGAAAATTTTATACAATAACTATTATTATTAGTTTATTGATTGAAATGGGAAAAAGGAAGAAATGATAATAGGAGTGAATAAAAAAGAACAGTAGAAGAGAGGTTAATGAACTACTACTGCAATAATTACTGCTAATTACCATTTCAATTATATGCTTATTGTATGGATTTTTTTCCATTTCAACATCACTGAATAACTATATTGATGGTAGAGATGCTATTGTTATTCTCTATAATAGTGACGAACACAAAGGCATTGAATGGCGTTAGATACCTATTCAAAAATTGACAGTATTATAGAGAATTAGTATAGCTATTCAGTGATACAATACAATGTACATTTCTCACAAATAAATTTTTGGCAATCATTGAGATATCTTTATTAATTCACTTAATGTTTTTTCATTTTTTGCTCTGTTGAATTGATTCCTATAATTTATAGCAAGTTGTTTATATATCAACTGTTATTATATCCCAATTAATGAAGGCAAATTAATATTTCAAATTTTATATTTCATACTTATTGTCTTTTCTAAAGTTAATTTACTAAATTTAGTAAATTATAACATAGAGTAAAAATACATTTTGTCAAAGAATAGTATATTTTTATTATTTTTTTAATGCTATTATTTAGTTATTTGATAATATATCTTAACGTATAAGATTTTTTCAGTATAGCATTATTAATAAAATTTAGCATATAATAATACTATATTTTTTTATAATCTCAATTTTCAAATTATTTATTACTAAATATTTTTTAGAATTATACAAATATATTAAAAGCTTTAATGATATATGCATAAGTTTATATGCTTTGGTCTACTTTTGATAGTTTCATTAATATTAATATCAACTATTAATTTTATTCCATATTCAAATGTATTTGCTCAAGAATTAGTGTCAATTGCACCAGGTGCAGCTAACCCAAATAATCATGAAACATTTGTTCCACCTCAAATAAGTTTATCATCCGGAAGTACAATCTCATGGACAAACGATGATTCGATAATGCACACTGTAACTACTCAAGGAAACCCACTAATAGTAAATGGTGAAGCATCTTTTGACTTAGGTCCTATATCTCCAGGTTATACATGGGATAATACATTTGATTTTCCAGGACAATTCGATTATCATTGTTTAATACACCCATTTATGACAGGTAAAGTTATAATTAATTAAACATTAATTTATTAAAAGAACTTTATTAGAGTGACTATACTAAAGTTCTATATTAATTTTTAATACTAAAATTTTCTAATATTCCACTATAGGATATCGAGAAAATTAAAATGTAAAAGTTATCATCGCTTTTATTATGGAAATAGTATAATATTTATTGTTATAACATTTTAAAATATCTAATAAAAATAGTAAATGAAAATAATAATAAACATCACTAAACTATTGTAATAGTAATTTTTTAGCAAATGTATTCTACCAGTTTCTATTATATCTTAATTGTTTAAAATGACATATACAGGTCAG
>DAIPKY010000303.1:0-1880 GCA_036769505.1 Nitrososphaeraceae archaeon | reverse complement strand
AATGGAACAACAAGAATTGATATTTCTACAAAACAAGCAGGTATACTAACTCAGGCAGAATTGATGAAACAAATTAAGACATGGAATTTTAGTATATTAGATAAACAAGGATATTGGTTATATCCAAGTGACTTCAAGAATATAGAATTTACTGTAATTTTAAAAATGAGAGAAGCAGAAAAAAAAGATCAGTCTATATCAGTAGTTTCTCGTTCTATTATACATGACAGTAAGGGAGAAGAAGAAATTAAAAATTATCCAAATGCTTATTGTGGTGGTTCAAGCTATCACAATAATATTTCAATAGATGGAAAGTTACAAATGAAAAAAGAACAATACCATGCAGAGTATATAATAGATAAACCCAATGAAAAAATAAATCTAGGAAGCCTTTATAACAAAAAAATTGGGTTTAAAGCAATAGTTTATAATTTCGATAACAATTCCAAAGTAAAACTAGAAAGTTTTGTAGATACAAAAAATGAAGGAAAAGGGCCGTATATTAAAGTGCATGAAAAAATTGATGATGGGAAATGGGGAATTAATAATGGAAAAGCAAAGATGTATGAATGTGGAGCAACAAC
This sequence comes from Nitrososphaeraceae archaeon, assembly GCA_036769505.1. Classification (GTDB taxonomy): domain Archaea; phylum Thermoproteota; class Nitrososphaeria; order Nitrososphaerales; family Nitrososphaeraceae; genus TH1177. The sequence goes on along the minus strand of DAIPKY010000303.1, from coordinate 1,296 downwards.
CAAAGGAGCAATTATATCCTGGGGCTCTCCAAAGATAATTTTAAAGACAAATAACCTTAATTTTGATATATACGATATAGAAATAAGGGAAATCATTCCACCATAAACAGTAAGAATGTTGTGACATGTTTCTGTTACTTTCTTTTTTTTTAATTTTAATATTCTAATAGATTAACTATTATACTTATAATCTTTAGAAATAATTACAAATTTTTGAACTACAAAATCGTGTCGAAATCAAGTAGTTCACACACCTCCGAGCCCGTATACTAGTAAGGGTTCAATAACAAGAAATAGACTAAAGATTCTATACAATGGTGCAAATGGATTCTAAAGTCCCTCCTTAGTTGGTTTTGCTACAAAGGATGCAGCCGAAAAAGATTCAAGAGTGACACTTGGTTATAAGATTAATTGTAAAGATAATAAGTTTACTGAAATAACACCTATTATAATAAATTCAATCTGAGACGATTTTATTTATCCTGAAATCTTTCAGCGTGTAAAACAGGGAATTATAACTTCTAATTTAAGTTAGAAAAAGCACATATCAGAATGCATAATGAAAATAAACGTCATGGGTATTCAGGGTAATATATCGAATCTGACAGATCTTGATAAGCTGTATGATGGAGTAAAGGATCAAAAAGTCATTAAGTTTTGAATAGCCAAGGTTTTAATAATTTCGTCAAAAGAGGCATTATTACATAAGTCATTAGTAGAACTGTTATCGTAAGAGCAATAACAAGTCTTATTGGAAATGGTATTGATAACATTTCTGTTAAAAAATGTATTTGAGGAACTAAAGTTAATAGCAGAATTGATATAACTGGAATAGTAACAATTACCATTTTGTAACGTGGTGGAGGCTGTAAAGGTATCATAGGTGAGGATTCATCATTGAAATATGGAGTAAACCAAAATTCTAATCCTGTCATTTTTTGTACATCAGGATTGGCTTCTACTAGCTTTCTACCTTTTTGTAACCATTCATGTCGTATTGGAGATTTCTCCCATTTATCAAGATTTTCATAAGTATTGAACCTGAATATAATCACATATTCAGGTTTAGATTTATTACTAATATTAGGAGTCGGTTTGATTATATCAATGCCCATACTTCCCTCTTGTCTAGAGACTTCCTTGGAAATCCCTGAAAGCCATTCTTCAAATTCTTTGATTTTATCTTTTTTAGCAATACGTTTCACAATTACAGTAACAGGATTTGAATGCTTGGTACTATTATTATCTTCCTTAGACATCTATTTTATATCTCATTGAATAAATAAATAGTTTTTT
>DAIPKY010000096.1:0-5673 GCA_036769505.1 Nitrososphaeraceae archaeon | reverse complement strand
TAGCACTTAATTATATTAGAGATCATAGTAACTTCAATGATTTACTAGTCATACTTGACATCAGAATGAAAAATTTGAATGGATTTCAATTACATCAGCAAATAAAAGCTATAGATCCTACCATCAAGATTCTATTTATAACAGCTTTAGATATCTTAGATGAATTATTAAGTATAGTTCCTGGAGTATCAAAAGAACAGATTATGAGAAAACCAGTCGATAAAAAGATATTTACAAATACTATAAAAAAATTAATAAATTAAACAACTATCACATTAAATATCCTCATAGAAAACAGTAAAATCTTGTCCATAAAGATTTACCTCATAATACTTTGAACATATGTCATTTTAACTTTGCAAAATTCATATTTTACATCTAAAAATAAGTTACAATTTCCTAAAAGGGATAGATATTCTTATATCTTCTATAGTGTTTTTCTAATCTGTACTACATGTATAACCATAACAAATTAATACTAAAAAATATCTATGGTTTTCTCAAGTTATTTGTTTTTTTTTCGTACTTGTATAAAGAAAACAAGAGAAGATGAAATCTATTTTGCCATTTGCCTTTCATTCTTGGGATCATAATCTAAGAGGTCATATATTTAAATACGTCATATTGCCTTCAGTTTTTCTATCCATAATTGCTCTAATTTCAGTCAATTCGAACTTATGGGTAACATCGGCTATTCATCATTTTTATATCGAATTATTTGGTACATTACTTGGAGGAATACTAGCATTTTATTATATATCACGTGCTCAAACTTTAAATGATAAATTTAGTCTATTTATTGGTATTGGTTTCCTCGTAACTGCTTTAATTGATTTGTTACATGTTATCATTTCCTTTGTATATATGGATGATATAATATTTCTAAGGTATTTCATCCCTCAAACATGGTTCGCAGGACGCTTATTTTTAAGTGCTATGTTGTCTATAGCAATGATAAAGTATACTTTTTTTTCATCTTTCTCATCTTTTACAAAACAACAAAAATCTTCAAAATTAAACAAGGGAGAAAAAATATCAAAATTACTTTTATTTTACTTGATTATAGTTACTTTATTCGCTTCTACCGTAGCTGTAGGTTCACTCTTTGTTGTTTTTCCATTTTCTGTAATTGACAATATTCCTTTACATAGACCATATGAAATTTTTCCATTAGCATTATTTTCATTGTCATTCTATTACTTTTATAAAAATAAAATCTATAAAAATAAAGATGTTTTCTATACTAGTATAATTGTTTCTATTATATTTGATATTTTCGGGCAAATTATAATGTCTTATTCCAACCATCATTTTGATACTGCACATAATATAGCACATGTCTTAAAAGATGCTAGTTATTTTATTAACATCATAGGATTAGCATTATCAGGCGTTCAATATAACAATAGGTTAAGAGAAACCAATGAAATACTTAGTATCCAATATCAAAAAGTGAAGGAATCAGAAAAAATGAAGGATGAATTTATTAATATAGCTGCACACGAATTAAGAACTCCTATACAACCTATACTTGGGTTGTCGGATATAATGTACTCAAAAATTAAAGATGAAGATCAACGAGAATTATTAGACATTATAATAAGAAATGCAAAAAGACTAAAGCGGCTTACTGATAATGTATTGGATGTTACAAAAATAGAAAGTCGATCTTTAGTTTTTAATAAAGCAAAACTGAATCTTAATAGTGTGATATCTGATGTTCTAAAAGAATATGTTAACAAAAATATTACACAAGAAACTGCAAAAATAGTATACGATTTTAAACCTAAAAACGATATGATTGTAGAAGCAGATAAAGATAGACTGTCTCAAGTCATTCACAATCTTTTAGATAATGCCTTAAAATTTACATATTATAACCAAATGATATTTGTTATTGTAACACTAAACAAAGACAAAGAACAAGTTACAGTCAGTGTGAAGGATACTGGAGAAGGCATTGCAGAGGAAATATTGCCTAATTTGTTCTCCAAATTTATAACCTATTCTAATACTGGTACAGGATTGGGACTTTATATATGTAAGAATATTATAGAATCACATGGTGGTAAAATATGGGCGGAAAATAATTATGATGGTAAAGGAGCAACGTTTCGGTTTACATTACCTATTATAAAATAATTGATAAATATTTAACAATAGTGTCTTATAATAATAAAAAATATTTTACAATTTTTTTAGGAAAGTAACATATCAGTCCAAGGTTTAATATGAAATACTTTCGTAGATCTATCGGAAATTGCTAACATTTTTATTTTTATTCTTATTATATCTAAATTTGGATACTATTGTATATCAATATCCTATTATTTATCTTCTATCAATAGAAATCGATACGAAAATCATAATGATGCTAATCAATATATATGGTGATCCTTTATGCCTCCAAATAAACTCATATTTTTGTTATGATTGTAATTTATAATGGACTAAATTAAATTATATGAATTAATCTATAATATTTGCCTTCTCTTTTTCATAGGAATATATTGAAGAGACTGGGTTTTTAGTTATGAAGTATGATGCAAAAATAATGATGAGTAATTAACAATATAAATAATTGTTCTAGAGGTTAAATTTATTCACTTATTTAATGCATTAACAGTGGTTTTGTTATCTTGCTAAATGTATTTTTGCATTTTAAATTAGATTTTTTATATTGAATCTGGAGAAATTGTCTTTCTGTTTTTGTAGTATTATGTTTCTTATTTATGTATCTTAGATTGTTTCTAAAAACCTTTTCTAAAAGTCTTCCTGCTCTATTTCTTGTTCTATTCAAATGGTCAAATACTATTATAAAGGAAATCTTTTGAAGGATTCTTTTAATAGAATCAGATATTCTTTGAATTATTTTATCATTTATTTGAGCCTTGTTATTCAACTGTTCTATAGTTGAACGAGAATCACTTCTAATAATAACTATTTGTCTTGTTCTTTTTATTTTCTTAAATGTTTTAAGATTATCTGAAATTGCAAAAAATATGGCAAGCATTTCCATTCTTTGAATACCAAATTTCTCATTTTTTAAGGAAGGTTTTATTAATCTTATTTTGCTTTGTTTATTAAAGTGATTGTGCCATGAAATATAACCTGAGGGTGAACCATCTGCATCAATTGCTATATTTAAAACCCGCAATCTATAGTATATTTGTCATATATATTATATAGTCATTACGCATAACGTTGAAATAATTTTTTTATTGATAATTTTCTTGTAAGAATAAACCTAAGCAGAGCAATTTTTTTGAATCAATAACAACCATCAACTTATTTGATTATCTGAGATTATGAGTTATTTTAGTATTGGTTAACTTAATCTATCTCCTTTTTTTATTTTGTATATCCTGATGGTGATCTTTATCAAATTCATCTTCATTATTCAATTTCATATCTTTAGATAAGATCCAATTCTTTTTCCAAAGAAGAAATAGCGAAGTTCCTATCATTGAGACCATAACAAGTACCAGTATACCAAAATGCCTTGGGATTAAAGTGAGATTATTTAAATTGAATCCTTCCATACTAAAAATACCTATTAATAGTGAAAGTGGGAGTATAATGGTAGAAAATATGGTTAATACCCTCATTGTTTCATTCAATTGAAGCGAAATGCTTGAAGAAAATATTTCTCTTGTAGAATTTATTGTATCTCTATAGGACTCGACCATGTCAATTAATTGATTAATATCATCATAAACTACATTAAGATACTTTATATCTTCTTTATCTTGCTCGGTATTTTTTAAATAGTTTATTATATTTCTAGCATGCCAAAAATATCTTCTTATCATTATGGATTGTTTGGATAGAAGATCCAAATGTGTAAGAGTTGTTTTAGAAGGCTTATATTGAGCGTCTTTTTCAAAATCAAGTAGTTTAATTTCTATTGCAGTTACTAAAATCTCATATGAATCTATTATGCTGGTAATAATGCTATAGTATAAAGCGTCAATAGAATATTCTAATATTTTATTATTTTTTAAAAACATTTTCCGTCCTTGCGATAAAAGATCTATACTTTCAGAATGAATTGTTATTAGCCATCCTTTTCCCACAAAGAAGTATCTAGGGAGTGTTTCTAAATTTTTTAGATTTCTATATTTTAATTGAAGTAAAATAGTAAATTTTTGATCATCCAAAATCAGGATCTGCTGCTTTTTAGAATTACTTTCAATTTTTTTTATTGCATCTTTGTCTATACTAAATATTTGCTGTAGATTAGTAAGCTCTGAACTAGTAGGATTAATCAAGTCAATCCAAATTTTATATCCGGTATTGAGAGTCACATGGGAGATGTTTACTTCGTCCTCTTTTAATTCTTGATCATTGTAATATATTATTGATTTTTGCATTATGCTCATCTTTAAATTTATTAATATATTATAGTAAATATATATATTGAATAATGTAAATTAAAATCTAAAGTTCAAATTCTTATCTTAATAAAAATATATAAATAAAGAAATGAAAAATCTTTTCAAAAACCATAAAATTGATATTTCAGCTAATAAAATTGGATCTTTAATATAAGAGGTATACTTAACTATAAAATTAATAGCAAATTAAAGATAATAATGTAAAATAATGCACAATGAGAATAAACAGCTCCTGCAATACTTGATTAGTATAGTTTGACCAATATTAAAGATACATAATATGGCTTGAAATAATAGTACTAAACTATATAAATAAAAATTCGATTTAACGTTTCTTATTTACCCTCATTTTGTAGGTAATATGTCTACAAATAAGATAACTATTGTATAAATACAATATTGTCCGAAAAAGAATAGAAGATAGGAATAATTCCTTCATGTATGGATATCTTAATTTATAGTATGTTTGCAATAATTACAATGGAACTCCATATAGAAAAAATATCATTACTATAATATGTAATAATTTAAATTAATTGCAATTCGAATTAATCATATATAATAGCATGTTCATAGATAAGAAAATGGTGAAGAAATTTACCTTATAATATAGAGCAAACAACTACTATAATCAATTTATACAATTCAGGAATTAATCCAGAAGTAATAGCATTAGAATTGGACGTACATTATGATACTGTTATACAAGTAATTAGGAATGAGCAGATAAAAAAACAAAGAAGATCTGATAGGACTATTGATAATCAATTTCTAAATAAGTTATATCTTGATGCAATTATTGATGTTGAGTCAGTGATAAAGGATTCCCAAGTTAGAATATGGAAATCTTTGAAAGCAAATCCGGAGTTTAATATTTCTCTCAATGAATCTCAAAAGATATTGGAAAATTTTATGGAATCAAAAATAAAGCTGGTAATCTTAAATATTGACTTGGTAGGTTCTACAAAAATGTCTTTAAATTTGCCTATTGATAGACTAACAACAATAATTAGAGCATTTGCTCAAGAAATGACTATACTAATATCTATGTATGGAGGATATGTTTTAAAGTATATTGGAGATGCAGTATTAGCATTTTTTGTAGTGGACACAAAGAATACTAAAGATTCCTATGATAATGAGAACAAGGCTAAAGATCGTAGTAATAATAATGACAATTTTGATTCTCTTTCTTACAGTAATGTAATAAGTTGTGCATACACTATGATTAAGGTAGTTCAAGAAGGTATAAATCCAATTTTAAATCAGAATGATT
>DAIPKY010000027.1:0-17737 GCA_036769505.1 Nitrososphaeraceae archaeon | reverse complement strand
AGAAGGATGGAAAGTAATACTTGTAAGTAATGAAGATAACGCAGATCTTGGAGGTATTGTAGAGGTTAAGTGTTTTGACAATCCACCATTGAGGCCATAAGAGTCTCTCATTTTTTATTTTTATTTTAATAAAATAGAAAATTATTTTAATTATACTACAGCAATAACAATATATCGTTGATTAAAGCCTCAACATAGGTTTACAAGAATTGATAAATAGAATCTACATTATTAATAAAATTACCAACTCTTAAAACGCTTCTCTCAGCAAATATGGAAAAATCATGTTTGTCATAGTCTAGACAGATATAGATGTGTAGATCTATAAACCCTCTATGCGTATTTGTTCAGGCTATGACACAACAAGATTACATACCTAACTGATTGTTAACCTTGTTTACTGATTTTTAAATATTCTAAAATCTATTAAAAACTACACTCTTAACATAACTAACACGAAACGCCTTAAAATAGCCATAGTCAATAACCAATCTCTGATCTGTATCGCTCGCTCCATTCTTGGCTATGGCTATTAAATAAACATAATACTTTATTGTAAGTTATTTGAGTTGAGAACACTCATGTGATCGTTTTGTGTTATTGCTAGCACACACTACTAATAAGGATAGATTTCACCTTACCTATTAGATACTATCTCTACCTGATTTTATCTAATTGTTAAAGAGGATATTGTACATCTCAAAAGGTTTATTTCTTTCTGCTACTCTAAAACTGTATGAACCGACCGATTGAAGAATCGGATTCGATGTGAACCTTCTAATCCCGCCTCCACTATTGAATCTATTTTAAATCATTTCTTAATACAATACGGTAACGGGCTTTCCCCGCCTTTAAATGGGCTAACGCTTCATTAACACGGGATAGTGAAAATTCCTCTATAACAGGTGTAATGCCATGCCGACTGCAAAAATCTAGCATCGTAGTAATTGTTGCTGGACTACCAATGGGTGAACCACCGATCGACTTTTCACCAGAAATTAATGGAAATACATCTACCTTCACTGACGGTATTGCTCCTACAATATGGAGTTTACCACCTGGCCGAAGTGTATTAAGGTATGAATTCCAATCAAGTTCAACATTTGTAGTTACTAATACCATATCGAATCTATTTACTGAGGATTTTAAAGACTCAGGATCCTTTGAATTCAAGAAATAATGAGCTCCAAACTGTTTTACCTCATTCTCTTTTTCTGGATTGGATGAAAAAGCTGTAACCTCACAACCCCAAGCATTGAGAAATTTAATCGCCAAGTGTCCTAAGCCACCGATTCCAACTACTGCTACATGATTAGGTGGTTTTATATTATTTTGAACGATTGGATTGAATACTGTTATTCCTCCACAAAATAATGGACCTGCTGTTTTAATATCTATATTTTTAGATAATGGAAAAGCCCATACAGCTTGACATCGTACTTTATTAGCAAAACCACCGTATCTCCCAACAATTACATCCTCAGCTTTTAAACAGAGGTTGTGATGTCCACTAGTGCATTGGTCACAAATTAAGCATGAGCGAGCACGCCAGCCTATTCCTACATATTGGCCAATTTGTAAATGTTCTACCATATTACCGATTGCAGATACTCTTCCAACAATTTCGTGTCCTGGAACAAACGGATATTGTGTTATGCCCCATTCATTATCAAGCATATGCAAATCGCTGTGACATATACTACAATATTCAACATCAACTTCTATTTCGTCAGATTTTAAAGGACCAAGATCATATTCAAATGGTTCAAGTTTACCAGCTCTTTGAAGAGCTGCATATGCTTGAATTTTCATAGTATAACTTATCTCTACCTACTTAAATATTTTGAAGTATAGATAAGATGATAAGATAAAGACTTTCCACCTACTAATATAGGTATTTCTCGTTAATTTTCTATACACCTCAAAGTGATTACTTAGGAAATTGTATAGTTTTTATAGATAAAAAATAAGGAAAAATAGGACATCAACTTCTCATTCATAGTGATAAAATTTCTTTTTGTTAATCATTACCTTTGTTACATAATGGGAAAATTGTAAATAATTTAAATATAATACAAACGATTGCAATGTAAACATAAAAAATAATTAATTCAATGTCCATTATATTTTAGTAAATTTGAGCTGTAAAGGATATTGTACTAGATTGGGTAGCAAAAAAGGAGGAAAATATTCTTTATATGCTCAAAATTTTAAACGATGTACAGAATGTGCTATTTATATAAAATATGATGGAAATCGGTGTCCATGCTGTAAATATCCATTGCGAAACAAGAGAAGATCATCTAACTAGTTTGTAATTGCTTCATTCCATCTGATTTTAAAATGAAATCAAAAACTTAATAAATAAATAAGATTTTATTGTTGAATTGGACAAGGTTTTTACACCATGACGTTTTATCTTATTGTTGCAATTAATGGGAATTAATTAAACATATGTCATCTGCCATAACAAATTATTTTATATTAGTTCGCATTCCCAATGTTCTTACTACTATTTCTAACATTCTGTTGGGGTATATTTTCTTCACTAGCATAGACCATTTTGATTATTTTGATGTGTTTATATTAATTTCAATATCTACTTCTTTATATATTGGTGGCATGGTATCAAATGATTATTTTGATATAAAAATAGATAAGAAAGAAAGACCTTGGCGTCCTTTACCATCTCATAAAATATCACAAAAAAATGCTTTAATTATAATAATTATATCTTTTTTATACTCTCTAACTATTTCATCAGTTATTATAGGGTGGTATACATTTATAATTACCCTAATTATGGTTACTTTAATTTTCTTATATAACAGAGTTTTAAAAAATACAATTTGGGGACCTATTAATATGGGAGTTATCAGAAGCTTAAATGTTGTTTTAGGATCTAGTCAATCTATATTTCTCATAGATGGAAGTATATTTGATACTCGTTTTGTTATTCCATTATTATCCGAATTTTTATATGTAAGTGCAATTACTATTTTAAGTAAGAATGAAACTAAAGACTTTTTCCTCAATCTTTGGAATATTCTTCCATTCATAATTATATATGTTCTCATATTTTCTATAGGTATTTTTATAATTCTGGGTACATTTAACTATGATTCCTTAATTCCATTAATAATATTTTCTTGTATTATAATTTATTCTCACATAATGTTGGTAAAAAAAAATACTACTATTCTAAAATCTGTATCACAGTTAATAACTGTGATAGTTATTCTAGATAGTATTTTTATAACTGATATATTAGGAGTTTACCATAGCCTTATTTTAGTATTAATATTAATAACTCCTGTCTATTTTTTATCAAGAAAGATAGATATGAGTTGAGTAGATTTTTTAATATTTTCAAGACACTAAACATTTCAGCTTCTAAACTATACTTAACATATTATTTAAATTACTCATTGTTTAAAGCTGTTTATGATTCAACATGTTATTGTTATTGATATTGTTGGTTTAGAAGAAAAACATCTTACTTCTAGATTACTCCCAACTATTTCTGCATTAGCTGAAAAAGGTGAATCTTCTAAAATGAAGCCTGTTTTCCCAGCAGTCACCTCTACCGTACAAACAAGCTTTTTGTCTGGAGAATATCCCAATAGACATGGTATAATTTCTAATGGTTTTATGGATCGAGAGACTTATAATGTATCATTTTGGGAACAATATAATAGTTTAGTCCAAGTACCACGAATTTGGGATTTGATAAAAAATAAGAATATTAATTTTAAAACAGCTGTTCTCTTTTGGCAAAATACTTTATACGCAAATTCGGATATCATTATAACTCCAAGGCCAATTCATTTAGAAAATGAAATGAAAATGTGGTGTTATTCTAAACCAGTAGATTATTACGAAAAAATAGTGGAACAAATTGGAGAATTTGATCTCTCTTCATATTGGGGCCCATTAGCTTCTAGCTTATCAAGTGAATGGATTACAAAAGCAGCTCAATACACTATAGAAAAAAGTAAACCAAATTTTATGTTTACATATATTCCCCATATAGATTATTCTGCTCAGCGTTTTGGAAAAGAGAGTAACCAAGTTTCTGACGATCTGATTTTAGCAGACAGTATTGTAGAAAAAATAATTGACTCAACAAAAAAGAATGAAATTTATGAAAATACACAATTTATTATTTTTTCAGAATATTCTTTTAATGATGTTAATGGTGCAATCCCTATAAATATCATCTTAAGAAATAATGGACTTTTGAATGTGAGAAAAATTGGAGAAAAAGAGTATGTCGATTTTGAATTTAGTAAAGCATTTGCGGTAGTAGATCATCAAATAGCAAATATTTATATAAAATCTTCTGTAGAGAAAGAAAAAATTATAAATATTTTAAAAAATATTTGTGATATAGATATTATAATAACTGAAGCAGAAAAGAAATCTTTCAAGATTGATCATGAACGAGCAGGTGATATTGTGGTTGTCGCTAATCGTGATAAATGGTTTAGTTATTACTGGTGGTATGATGAAAATATGGCCCCTTCTTTTACTAGGATGGTAGATATACACAGGAAACCAGGCTATGACCCGTTGGAATTATTTATTGACCCTAAAAAGAGGTGTATTCCTTTTGATACAGGCTTAGTAAAGGGATCACATGGAAGACCAGTTAATAGGACAACACAAGAAGGCTTTTCACTTTATACATCAAATATTCGATCAAACCTACCAAAAGATGAGTCAAATTCATTAGATGTTGTTCAGATAGGAAAATATCTTATGAATATCCTATAATTATTTTTATAGTGATTTAATATTGGTTAAATTTTCAATAACTATTGATTCATTCACAAAAATAGAATCATTAGAAAATACAATCAAAAGTTTAGTCGAATTAGGTATAAACAATATTGAACTTTCAGGTGATCCTTCAATTTTTTATTCAAAAAAGATTTTAGAACTTTTCGATACTTTTAGCGTTTCTGTTCTTGGGGTAAGTGGTAAATGGACAAGCTCAAAAGAAATGATAAGCCCTATTCTCCTTACATCCGATCCACATATTCTATCTTATTCAAAAAATTATGTTAAAGAATGTATAAAAATTTGTAATTCTTATGGGGGTTCAATTTTTAATATTTGCTTATTATCCGATTATGATCTGAAAATAGATTGGAACCATGCAATGATTCCAAATAAAGAAAAAAAGAAATTACTCAAAAGATCAGTAAGCATATTATCAGAACTTACAAATTTTTCAAAGGATTTTGGAGTATATCTTTTATTAGAACCATTAAATAGGTATTCTACTCCCTTTTGTTGTAATACTTCAGATGCAATATTTGTTACATCTAATCTTAATAACGAGTATTTTTCAATATTATTAGATACTTACCATATGAATATTGAGGAAATAGATTTTTCCGATAGTATCATAAAATCGAAAAATTTTTTAAAACATATCCATTTTTCAGATAGTAACAGAAAAATGCCAGGATTAGGTCATATTAATTTTGATTCTATCTTAAAAACATTAAGGAAAATACAATATAATAATTATATTGGTTTGGAACCTATATTAGAAAGTAATTATAAAGTGGAAATCATGCAAGGATTAACTTTTTTAAATAAACTTTGTAATAAATATAAAATATGATGATGTAGTATATAGATTATTTTCAAGAAATAGGTTAAAATTTAGTCCTAATTTGTTTAATCAATTCTTCCAACCATATAATTAATGAAGTGAGATCTGACGCAATGAAATCAAATTTTAAATCTTTTGTCAAATTTAATATTTCTGGATTAACAAATAATACTATTTTTATAATCTCAGTCATTTTTCTTTTTATATACTCAGCAGTACTAAATAAAAACTTTAGAGAACTTTCATCTGAGCAACATAAAAAAATTATTTTTGTACCTTTCTTATGAGACCAAAATTTAGTTATGTATCTTTGTAAATCAATATCAAAAAAAGGGTCTATATGTTGACCTATATTTCCAAGATATATAGTATCACAATTTGAAACTTCCGAGACTAATGATAATATCTTTGAGTATAATATCTGATCTTCATTTCCAGCAATAAAAATATTATGAATATTTTTGTTATGTTCAATATTTTTATAATGTATTTCAATTACACTTAAAAGGTCAAATAATAAGTTATTCAAATAAATAAGCTCAGTTTTACCTAATCTACCTCTGTTATAAATTTCCTTAATAGTATTTAATGAGGGAATGATTATTTCTTTTAAAACTTTTAAAACTTCACTTTCTGAATAAATAATATTAAGTAATATTTTGCTTGATTCTCTTTTATTATATCCAAGCAATGCAGTTAAAAATTTCTGTTGTATATGAATATAATTCAAAGGAAATTCTATATCGTCTACACCAGATTCTCTTGTCCATACATTAATTGAACCAATTTTTTTCTTTTTTATTAAACCGATTGCTGATAAAATATTAAGATATTTTGTTATTGTCATTCTATTAACATGCATTGCATCGGCCAATTCCATACTAGACATTCCTTCTTCATGGTTACCCAATGTTTCAATGACTTTATTTTTTATTTCATCGATTGTATACCTTCTATACAAATTTTCAACTATATAATTAATAAAATAGCATTTATCATTTTTTATTTGTAAATTTTATGTGTAAATTTTAATGATTAACTGAATACAAAAATATAAATATAATAACTATATTCGCATCGGCTAACGATGGTTAAAGAAAAATGCATTTTAGCATACTCGGGGGGTTTAGATACATCAGTATGTATAAAATATTTGGAGCTATTACATAATCTTGATGTTATTACTGTAACAGTAGATTGTGGTCAAAATGAGGATTTCAAAGAAATCGAAAATAGATCTAAAGAAATAGGAGCTGTTCAGCATTACTATGTAGATGCTAAAGAAGAATTCGTAAATGACTACATCTCCCATTGTATAAAAGCCAACGGCTTGTATGAAAATCAATATCCTTTGGGGACTGCATTGGCACGACCTCTTATTGCAAAGAAAGTAGTGGAGATCTCAAATAAAGAAAATGCCAAAACAATAGCTCATGGTTCCACAGGTAAAGGAAATGATCAAGTCAGATTCGATATTACCATAAGATCACTTAATCCAAATTTAAGAATTATTGCACCAATTAGAGACATGAATCTAACTAGAGATATAGAAATTCAATTTGCAAAAGAACATAATATTCCAATATCTACAGAAGTCAAGAAATATAGTATTGATATGAATATATGGGGACGGTCAATAGAAGGTGGAGATCTCGAAAATCCTTTTGTTGAACCACCAGAAAGTTGTTTCAAATTTATTAAATTTAAGAATTCAGATGTTGGTTATTTGGAAATAGAATTTGAAAAAGGTCTACCTATAATAGCTGATGGCAAAAGGATGAATCTTATAGATCTGATAAATTATATTAATTCTAAAGCAGGTTCATGCGGTGTAGGAATTGTTGATCATATAGAAGATAGAATTATCGGGATAAAATCTAGAGAAGTTTATGAATGTCCTGCAGCAATTGTTCTAATTCAAGCTCATCAAGATCTTGAGAAAATGGTCTTAACCTCCCATGAATTGCGGTTCAAACATATTGTGGATCAGCAATGGAGTTGGATGACATATTCTGGCCTTTGGCAAGATCCATTACTTAATGATTTGGATAAGTTTATAGATGCAACACAAAACAGAGTTACAGGAAAAGTAAAAATGCGAATGCAAAATGGTTCCATGCGGATTGTAGGAAGAGAATCTCAATTTTCTTTATATAAGAATGACTTGGCAACTTATAGTTCTAAATCTATTTTTGATCAGCAACTAGGAAAAGGTTTTGTTGAATTATGGGGGTTGCAATCTATTACATCAAATTCTATAGCAATTAATTTAAATAAAAAAGAGAATAAAAGAGATGAACAATAGAATGAAGAGTGAATGCAAAGACTGTGGAGGAGAATTAAATATTCTAGAAGATGTAGTAGTGGGTGAGATTGTTTCCTGTCCAGACTGTGGGGCCGAATTCGAAATAACTTCTAATTCTGAAGGAAAAGTAGACATGAAACCAGCAGAGTCAGTAGGAGAAGATTGGGGAGAATAAGTTTGAGAACATATGGAACTTTCTATAATTTATGATAAACTACGATTCGAGGAAAAAGAACTATACGATAAGGCTACCAATAGAGGAATAACTACTCATTTAATAGATGCTAAACCTATTTCGTTTAGCACAGATATAAACCAAAATAACACTATTAAGGGTGATATTTTCTTTCAACGATGTTTAAGTCATTATCGAGGCCTGTATATTACATATTGTCTTGAATTTTTGAGGCATAAAGTAATAAACAATTATGATGTAAATGAGCTCTGTGGCAATAAATTAAAAACATCTCTCATTTTGGCGAAATCTGAAATTCCTTCTCCAAAAACATATTTCACATTTAGCGCTGAATCTTTTAAAGAATTGACAAATAAACTTGGATTCCCTTTAGTTTTAAAACCACTAGTTGGTTCTTGGGGGAGAGGAGTTTTTCCTATTCGAAATGAAGAAACGGTCAATATTATCATGGAAATGAGAGAAGAAAATGATTCCGCATTTTCTAGAATCTATTACGTCCAAGAAATGATAAATAGACCTCCTCGAGATATTAGATGTATAGTTACTGGGGATCAAATTATTACCGCAGTATACAGATATTCTGCCATAAATGAATGGAGAACAAACGTTGCTAGGGGCGGTCATACAGGACTTGCACCGATTACAAATGATTTAGAAGATATTGTAATAAAGGCATCCAATGCAGTAGGAGGAGGTATTCTAGGAGTAGATGTAATGGAAGATGAAAATAAAGGATTCGTTATACATGAGATTAATAGTAATGTTGAATTTAGAGGAGCATCACAAGTATCTCAAGTAGATATAGCAAATTCTATTATTGAATATATATTAAAAGTTTTTAAAAAATAGAAAATTCAATTAATATTTGCCTTTACTTTAAATGATAAAAAAATTCATAAGATGCACTAATATTCTGATCTATAGTTCATAACAATGAAAGTAGGAGTTATAGGTGCATCAGGATACGTAGGCGGAGAATTACTGAGATTATTGGTAACTCATCCCAAAGTAACCGTTAATATGGTTACATCTAGACAACATGTTGGAGAATATGTTCATAGACTTCATCCAAGTTTAAAAGGATTCATAGACCTTACCTTCTCATCGATGGATCTTGATAAAATTGCCGATTCATCTGATCTAGTATTTGTTTCTGTTCCACATGGAAATGCGAATAAAATTGTTAAAAATTTATATGAACGAGATATTAAAGTAGTAGATCTTTCTGCAGATTTCCGATTGCACAATCCTAAAGATTATATAAAATGGTATGGATGGGAACATCCTTTTCCAGATTTACTTTCAAAATCAGTCTACGGAGTTCCGGAATTTCATCGTGAAGAGATTAAAAAAGCCAAATTAGTATCATGTCCAGGGTGTATGGCAGTGACTTCCTTACTAGCACTAAAACCGCTTATTGATAATGATCTTATTGATACAGATCATATAGTTGTAGATAGTAAAATTGGTTCTTCTGGTGCAGGTGCTCAAGCCAATGCAGGAACACACCATGCTATGAGATATGGGGTAATCAGACCTTATAAACCCGCCAAACATAGACATACAGGCGAAATAATTCAAGAACTTAGCAGTTTATCTAAAAAGAATATAAAAGTGAGTATGAGTCCTCATGCTGTTAATCTTGTTAGGGGTATACTGACAACTAATCATATTTTTTTGACTAAAACAATTGGTGAATTAGATCTTTGGAGAATCTATAGACAATCTTACAAAAATGAACCATTTGTAAGACTTATCAAAGATAAAAAGGGATTATATAAATTTCCAGACCCAAAATTCTTAATCGGCTCCAATTTCTGTGATATTGGTTTTGATATTGATGAGGATAACAATAGAGTTGTTGCACTCTCAGCTTCTGATAATCTCATGAAAGGTGCAGCAGGTTCAGCAATCCAAAACATGAACGTCATGTTTGGCTTTGATGAAATGGATGGATTAAAATTAACTCCATTAACACCGGTATGATCGTAATTAAAATAGGTGGTAGCATAGTAGATGGATTACATTCATCAACTATATCAGACCTGAAAAATATATTAAAACAAGATAAGGTTGTTCTTGTGCATGGAGGAGGTAAGGATGTTACTATTATTGGTAATAAATTGGGAAAAGAACAAAAATTTATTGTTTCTCCTGGAGGTGTAAAAAGTAGATATACTGACAAGGAAACTGCAGAAATATATACCATGGTTATGTCTGGAAAAATAAATAAAACTATCGTAAGAATGCTTTTAAGTAATGGGATAAGTGCAGCAGGAATATCGGGAATTGATGGATCTACAATCGAAGCATTAAGAAAGAAAAAGCTTCTAGTTGTTAATGATAAAGGTAGAAAAATGGTAATTGATGGAGGTTATACAGGAAAAATAAACAAAATCAATACGCCATTAATTAGAAAGTTAATAGAAGGGAATTTTGTTCCAGTTATTTCTCCAATAGCTTTAAGCGAGGAAACTGAATTTTTAAATATTGATGGAGATAGAGCTGCTGCCTATATTGCAGGTGGGCTATCGGCGGATAAAGTAATTTTTATTACGAATGTTAACGGTTTAATTTTAAATGATGAACTGGTCAAAGAAATAACGTATGATAAAGCAAAGGAATCTTTACCAAAAATTGGTCATGGAATGGAGAAAAAAGTTATGTCCTGTATAGAATCTTTAGATATGGGTGTAAAGGAAGCAATTATAGCTTCAGGTGATGTTGAAAATCCAATCTCTTCTGCAATATTTCATACTAATTGTACGGTGATAACAAAGTGAGTGAAGACAATTATCTTGGAAATCTTTATCAGAGATTTCCCATCAATATTTTAAAAGGAAAAGGTGTTATCGTTTGGGATGTTTCTGGAAATGAATACATTGATTGTATGGGTGGTTATGGTGTTGCATTAATTGGCCATTGTAACGATCGTGTAGTAAATGCAATTAAAAATCAATCTGAGAAACTTATAACTTGTCATATGTCTATCTATAACAATGCTCGATTAGAATTCCTAGAAAAAATATCCAAAATCTCGCCAAAAAAACTATCCAGGATTTTCTTTAGCAATAGCGGTGCTGAATCTACTGAAGCTGCTTTAAAGTTTTCTCGTAAATTCACAGGGAAAAGTGGAATAATAGCCATGAGTGGTGGGTATCACGGAAAAACTTTCGGTGCATTATCTGTAACACACAATGAAAAATATAGAAAATCATTTCAACCATTATTAGAAGGAGTAAAATTTGTACCTTACAGCAATCCATCAAAGATTGAGGAATCATTAGATAACTCTATTGGAACAGTTATTATTGAACCTATTCAAGGTGAAACAGGAATAATTGTTCCACCAGATGGTGTTCTACAACAAGTAAGAAAGATTTGTGACCAGAATAATCTAGTATTAATTTTTGATGAAATACAAACTGGATTAGGACGAACTGGTAGGATGTGGGCAGGTGAACATTGGTCAACGACTCCAGATATTATGTGTCTAGCTAAAGGTATAGCTGGAGGATTACCAATGGGATTAACTCTATGTAAACCTGATATCCTAGAAGCTATGAAAGTAGGAGAACATTCTTCAACTTTTGCAGGCAATCCACTTTCTTGTTCTGCAGGCATAGCTACTATAGAATCTATAATAGAAGAAAATCTCGTTCAAAATGCTGCAAAAGTGGGGAATATTTTCAAAAATGGATTGTTCAAACTTAAAGAGAATCACAGAATTGTGAGAGATGTAAGAGGATTAGGTTTAATGTTAGCTCTTGAATTACGTTTTGATATTAAGGATATATTATTTGATGGAATTAAAGAAGGTCTTCTTATGTTATATTCGGGGAGAAATATAATTCGATTATTGCCACCATTGGTACTTGATGAGGTAAAGGTAGCAAAAACCTTAAGCATTATGGATAAATTATTAACTAAAGAAGAGGAAAGAAGAGATGTTAAATAATATTGATTCATTTGATGAAAAAATAATAAAGATTCTTCAAAATGATGCTAGAAAGCCATTTGTAGAAATAGCTAATACGATTGGCTTATCTGAATCAGCAGTAAGAAGAAGGATTAAAAATTTAACTGATAATTCCGTTATTAAAAAATTCACAATTGAAATAAACAATAGAGGAAAAACTAGCGCAATAACTCTTATTTCCGTTGCCTCAAGCTCTGATACATCCACAGTAACCGCTAAATTATTAAATTTAGAAGGAGTGGATGTTGTTTATGAAATAACTGGACAGTATGATATTGCAGCAATTATTAGTGCTTCTGAAATCTCTGAAATAAATTCTTATATCGATGAAGTTAGAAAAATTGAAGGAGTTTCCGATACAAATACTGTGATAATTCTTAAAACTTTAAAAAATATATGATATTCTAGTTATTACTGCAGTAAAAATCAGATCTTTGCTTACATTTTTTAGCGTTAACATTTATATCACATACGAAAGATGTAATAATATCATTAAAATGATACTTAAATCAGATGATCCTAACTATTATGCGCATCAATACAATAATGTAGGCCCTGAAAAAAAAAAAATAAAAATTCTTGATTCTACATTAAGAGAAGGAGAACAACATCCAGGAGTTTCTTTTACTATCAAACAAAGGATTCAAATTGCATGGATGTTGGATTCCTTTGGCGTAGATCAAATAGAAATTAGTCCTGTTGTATCTTCCGATCACTTGGAAGCGACAAAAACAATTATCAAACAAGGATTAAAAGCAGATATTGTTGCTCATGTTAGAGCAATAAAATCAGATGTAGATATTGCTCTCAAAACTAATTCAACTTGGATAGCTACCTATATGGGAATATCTGATATTCATCTTAGTGCAAAGCTAAAAATTTCTAAAGATGAGGCAAAAAGTAGAGCCATTGAAGTAATTGAATATATAAAATCACATGGCTTAAAATGCCGCTTCACGATGGAGGATGCTAGTAGGACTGAACCTTCTTTTCTCTTAGAGATGTGTAAGGTAATGAACAGATTAGGAGTAGAAAGAATTAGCATTCCCGATACCGTAGGTATAATGCGCCCAAATGGGATGTATAATTTAGTTAAAATGGTATATGATAAAATTGATACATCAAAAAGCTCTCTAGATGTACACTGTCATAATGATGTTGGATTAGCATTAGCTAATGCATTGTCTGGTTGTGAAGCTGGGGCTGATCAGATTCATACTACGATCGATGGTTTTGGAGAAAGGACAGGCATTCCTTCGCTTGCCGAAACTTCTATTGCATTGACACTCATATATGGTTCTGATAACAATTTAAGACTCCATATGTTAAAGGACTTGTCAAAGACTATATCACAATATACAAGTTTGGAAATTCCAGAATCTAAACCTATAGTAGGCGACAGTGCTTATAAACATAAAGCTGGTACTCATCTTGCAGCGATTTTGAGGAATCCTTCCGCATACGAAATTATTGAGCCACGTATGGTAGGAAACAGAAGAAAGATTGTATTTGGAGAACTAGCAGGAAAAAATGGGGCAGCATATTTGTTATCTTTACTTGGCCTAGAGACAGGTATACGTGAAGCAGAAAACCTTGCCAAGGGGTTAAAAGAACTTAGAATGGGTGACGTATTAGAATTATATCTTGATGAGAAATTAGAAAGAAAGATACTTAATGAAGAAACATTCAATGTAAAAAAGGAGTGAATAAAACATGGTAAAATGTGAGGAATGTGATGCCGAAATCAAAATACCAGAAGATTCAATCGAAGGTGAAATCGTATCTTGTCCCGATTGTGGATCAAGCTATGAATTGGTAAAAAATGAAGATGGATTTACAACAAAACCCGCTCAAGTAGTTGGCGAGGATTGGGGACAGTGACTGAGGGAAAGAATACATCTTCTTCTCTCACACTTCTTTATGATACTATAAGATGGGAAGAAAAGGCTATCTATGAAGCTGCAAAAAAGAAAGGAATTGAAATAAAGAAAATTGATTGCAAAGATATTGTTTTAGATTTAAATACATTCTCTTCTGAATATACTAATCAAACCATTATTCAAAGATGTGTTAGTTATTTCAAAAATCTACATTCTACTGCAGCGTTAGAAGGATTAGGAGCAAATGTAATTAATCCATTAAACACTAATGTTACCTGTGGAAACAAATTATTTACTCATATGTTACTACAAAAAAAAGGTATACGAACCCCTAAAGTAATAACAGCTTTTTCATCCAATTCTGCCCTTACAGCATTAGAAAATTTCGGATACCCTGCTATTATTAAACCTACAATAGGGAGTTGGGGCAGATTGATAGCATTATTACGTGATAAAGATGCAGCAAAAGCTGTCTTTGAGGATAGAGAACATATGTTTCCTCTTTATCATATATATTATCTAGAAGAATTTGTTTCTCGTCCACCTCGTGATATAAGAGCTATAGTAGTAGGTGATGTTGTTGCTGCTGCAATATATAGATACTCTGAATCTGATGAATGGAAAACTAATATGGCATTAGGAGGTAGAGCGGAAAACTGTCCAGTTACAAATGAACTGGAAGATATTTGTATTAAATCTTCTAGAGCTGTAGGGGGAAAAATTGTAGGAGTAGATTTAATGGAAAGTTCAAAAGAAGGCCTATTGGTACATGAAGTAAATAATACAACAGAGTTCAAAAATACAGTAAAAATTACTAAAATAAATATCCAAGATATGATTATAGATTACTCTTTAAATTATCAGATTAATTAGATATACATTGGTCTCATCCAATTATGCAATAGAACTCTTAAAAAAGTCACTTAATCTTTATACTCCATCTAGATCTGAAGGTCCATTAGCTAATCTCTTAAAGGATAAGTGTATTAATGAACTTGGTTTTGAACTAGCTCATATAGATAGTGTAGGAAATATTATTGCCACTAAAGGAAGAGGGTATCCAAGAATATTGCTTTGCGGTCACATGGATACTGTTCCAAATAAAGTTCCTGTAAGGATAGAAAATGGCTTCTTGTATGGAAGGGGAGCATCAGATGCTAAAGCTCCTTTAATCTCTATGCTTTTGGCTGCATCTGAATTCCCCAAACAAAATGGTACTATAATATTTGCTGGTGTAGTTGATGAAGAAGGAAATGCAACAGGAAGTAAGCAACTTGTTAAAAATAATTTGGATATAGATTACGCCATATTTGGTGAACCTAGTGGTATACAAAATATTACAATTTCATATAAGGGAAGATTAGCTCTAAAATTAATATGTGATGTTTTAGAAAGTGCACACGCGAGTGCTCCTTGGTTAGCAAAAAACTCTATTGAGGAAGTCTATAATTTTTGGAATGCTATAAAAACTGCATTAAATAATAATTATGAAAAAGAAAAAAGAAGTAATTCTGTTAGCTGTTGTCTTACAGAAATTTTTGGTGGTTCTAGTCACAATGTCACTCCTCAAAAGTGTAAAATTACAATGGATATTAGAATTCCAAATGGGGTCACTTGTCAACAAGTTTTTGATTCTATTAGAAGTCTCATTTCAAAAATATCAAAAGAAAATGGAATAAAAACTAATTTTATAATTGAAGATTTTACAGAACCATTCGAAGCTGATTTTTCCTCTCCATTAGTTAGATCTCTTGTTCTTTCTATTCTTGACATTTGTAAAAAAAGACCTGCATTACTAAGAAAAACTGGAACAGGGGATATGAATATTATTGGAAATGCATTTAAAATTCCTGTCGTTACTTACGGTCCTGGAGATCCACATTCTTCTCATAGTGTTAATGAACATGTAAATATAGAAGAATACCTTTCAGGAATCGAAGTCTACAAAAGGTCTTTATTTCATATGTCAAGAATGTATAATATCCAGAATAAATAATATTAGAGATAATAAATAGCGATTTAATATATAGTATGTTATGTTTTATTGGACTTGGAATAAATGGTTATTCTGGATTGAGTCTATTAGCAAAAGAGACGTTGCTACAATGTCATTTTATTTATATAGAAAGATTTACAAGTTATATTGATGATGATGATATCAGACAACTAAAAATTTTACTAAATAATGGTAATAAACGTACACAAATAGTTCCTCGTTGGTTTATTGAAGATGCAAGATCTATTATCTCCCAATCAAAAGAGAATAATGTAGCAATTTTGACTTATGGTGATCCTTTTATGGCAACCACTTTCATTGAACTTTATGTAAGAGCAAAAAAAAACCTAATTGAAATAAAAATAATTCATGGTGCTTCTGGAATTTCATCTTTGATCGGCGAAATCGGATTGCACAACTACAAATTTGGAAGGACTACAACCATCATGTCAGATCCTATGTCTGCAATAAGTGTCTATAACATACTCTATGAAAATCTAAGAGTAGGAAATCATAGTTTAATCTTAACCGAATACAATAATAACAATGAAAATGACTTTTTCTTTCTCGACCCAGCAAGGGCTATAGATATGCTTCTAGAAGTCGAAGAGAATCTTCGTTATAAAATTATCTCTGAGGAGTTATTTATTATAGTGGCATCAAGAATAGGAAAAAAGGATCAAAATATCTTAGGAGGAAAAGTTAAATCCATAAAAAAAATAGATTTTGGCAAAGGGCCTCACTCTATCATAGTAACAGGTCATCTTCATTTTACAGAAATTGATTCTATAACATCTCTTTATCCAAATATAGATCCTCCTTTGGATAATACTCAATTCTTTCGACAGGTTGCAGTAACAATGTTAGAAAAATATTTACCAAAAGCAAAAGATGCTTTGAAAAATATGAAATCATATCTTGAAAGTGAAAGAAATTCTTCCTCTATACTCGATGAACAGTATAAAGAAATGGATAATGTATTAGAGAATGCTGAATATTATTTATTGGACGCAGAAAGATTTTTCAATCAAAATAAACTTGAATTAGGGATACTTAGCATAGGTTACGCAGAAGGGTTAATAGATGCATTACGTTTCCAAAAAAATATCAATCCGTGGTTATCTTAATTTAATACCTCATTATTTTAAGGATATTTTTTATATTTTGATATTGAGAACTATTATTATAATAGAATAATTATAAAGTTAAGTGGGGTTGGGCAATGACTAAAAATTACGATATTTCTTTTAAAATTCCTGATGATCTGTTACAATTTTTAAATAATGAAACTTATTCTTTATTGATTAAAGGAGACCCAGGAACAGGAAAAACTGCATTATGTTTGACAATTCTTAAAGCATTAAATATAAAGAATAATTTCTTTTATATTTCTACAAGAGTATCACCTAATAAATTATTTTATTACTTTAAGTGGATTAATAAATATCTTAAAATTAAATATTCAAATAATCATAATAAATCTTCTAATAGTATCAATAGTTTAGAACCTTTTTTTGAAGATGCACGTTTAGATGAACCAGAATCTCTTTTCGAACGTATAACAAATCAACTGATGGATGTAAGATCTCCCTTGATAATAGTAGATAGTTGGGATGGAATAGCTTCGTTCATGGATCGTGAATCGAGATTAAATAATGAACGTGTTTTACAAACATGGCTAGAAAGAGCAGGAGGGAGATTAATTTTAGTAAATGAAGGAAACGAATTAACAACTTTGGATTATCTTGTTGATGG
>DAIPKY010000302.1:0-1887 GCA_036769505.1 Nitrososphaeraceae archaeon | reverse complement strand
TTAGAAACTTATTTTTTAAATTATTTTGGAAATAGGTTGTGACTATCGCAAGGAAGTGAGTCTATACATCCATTCACTTTTGTACAGTATGATATTATAGAGATTATAAAATACTTAAATTATTTTATGGATATATTATATCTAAGAACTCTATAATCGCCTTATCAAATTCTTCTGGATGTTCAACAATGACCCAATGATCACTATCTTTAATAATCCTAAGTTCAAACCTTGGTATTTCCTCTTTCATTTTATGCATTAATCTCATAAATACCTCATCTCCTTCACCAACAATACCATATACTTTATAATTAACATCTCTTAATGCATCAGTTACATCCTCTGGCATTGAGTGTAAAGAATTGGTAGCAGCAACAAATCCTTCAACTGATGTTTTTGTAAATATTTGTTTAAACTGATTCCAATTATCATCATCTTTGAAGGCTTTCTCTGATTCTAATGTTTCATGTCTTGCCCATTCCGCCAACGCATTCATGCCTTGAGTTAAGGCTATTTTTCTGGTAGTAAAATGTTTTTCTAAATCTTTGTCGGGTATTCGAACTGAAGATGCATTGATAAATATTATTGCTTCTACTTTTTGTGGATATTGCTTTGCATATAAGGATGCAATAGAACCACCTATAGAGTGTCCTATTAAAGTACATTTTTTAATATCTAAACTATCAAGTAATATTTTAAGATCATCTACAAGATTAGATATTGTAAAACTATTAGCAATACCCATATTACTTCTATTGTGTCCTCTTAATTCGTATGCTATTACTCGTAGGTTTTTCTTTGAAATTAGTGCAATTTCATTCTTCCAAATTTCAATATTACCTCCTATAGGATGAACTAAAACTACGGTATCTGGTTTCTCCTCATTATATATCTCATAGTAAATTTTTAATTTTTTATCTTTATTATTAAATTCTATAAAAGGCATTTTAATTCTCTTATTGATTAATTTCATATCGCAATAAATACTATACATACTCATTTTGAATATCTATATATATTCTAATAACAGACTAGGGAATGATTATTGCATTATTCAGTACTAATAATTTTATTCAAAATGCTGCGGAATAATGTTTTGTATCTAATTTTTATGATTTCTGAATGTTTGTTTAAATTTCCTGTTTCTTGGTGTAACCCTTAATTTATAACCACAACATGGGCAAAATATACCTTTCCAATCGATAAAAATCTGACAAACCTGACAGCGTTTTTGTCCTATCAAATAACGCTGACCATTTAAGGGCCTAATTGCTTTATGGCGCGAACATATTCCCTTACACACCATACTCATTATAGATAATTATTAGTATTTGTAACTTTTATTATCTTAACTTACCTGCTTCTATTCCAGCTGAGGCATATTCTTTAAAATAGATTTTCTCACATTCGTTAGATATAGTTATGAATTTGTTAATTACTGAGATTATAGCCGTATCATAAACACATTTGATATCACCTTCTGTAATTATATCAACTCTTCTATCATCAATTGTTTTCAGGACTCGTTCTTTACAAATTTTGGTAATTACATTATTAATCTCAAAAATACATTTATCTATTTTTACAAAATTTTGTTCATGATTGTTATTATTGTTATTGTTATTAACATTAAATATCATTCTATTTCATTCTTTTTCTCCTTTTAATCCAATCTAATCAAATAGATTGTTAATAGATTCTATCCTTTTACTTTTATTATTTTGTACAATCTATATAACTTTAATTTTATCTATCTTTGCTATTTTGCAAGCTGTATCTAAATACTTGACATAGTTTATCTTACTGTTGATGTAATATACAAAATATAGGTATAAGAAGATTGATAAAAAGGGTCAGTCGGGAGTAATACCGATAGCGGTTCTAAAA
>DAIPKY010000301.1:0-1891 GCA_036769505.1 Nitrososphaeraceae archaeon | reverse complement strand
TCAATAAAACTATCTATAATAGTTAGTATGTTATTTCTTTCATCCAATATTGTATTATCATCGCTATTCATTTCGATTCTCTCTTTTTTTTTGATTCATCAATTTATTTTTCTTTTTCATACTAATTCTCTTTAATGTTATTAATTAAATAATGGTTAACTAAGTTAACTACCTAATTAGATAAATCTAACTTTCAATAATTTTATATTTATTACATTATTGCATACTGATCTAATACTTTAATCTTCTTTTGCATATTACTGCAAATTATAATATTGATGTTCCTATTAATTCTAGTTTCTTCAGTGAATCATATAATTTAATTTGCGATTGATATTCTAATTTTGATGGACTAAACATTTCATTACCTGTATCAAAGAGTAAATTACCTTTGTAAACCAAAACTTTTTCTCCAGTTGTAACGTTTTCTTGCCTATTCACCAAATTAAATAAACCGGATATTTTATAGAATTTATATACAGGTGAATTATCTTCAGAGTTTGCTTTATCTTCAATTTTTAATGTTCCTGATAAAAATTTTGAATTTTTTGCTCCAAATCCATCGTCTAAGGAAGTCTTCTCAAATTCATAAGAGCACTTATTGTTTGGACAAATCTTATTTTCATCGCCAAAAGTAAGATTCGTCTTCTGGAAATTCAGACTAGTGGCCATATGATCATTTTTTGTTAGTAGAGTCTTGATTTCAATTGTATCAGATATTCGAGAATAAGAAATACTCATTGAAAATATATACAAAGTTATAACAATTGGAAATAAGTAAATTAATAATGAATAGAAATATCTCATCTAAAGTTTGTCTATAATCCTCAACTTTTAAAGATATTGAATAATTCTTTCTTTCTCATAACGTCCTTTCTCTTTTTGAATAATTACTAGTGGGATATATAACAACTGTATAGTATAACCATCTATACTACTGCCTGATAAGAAGAATTTCTCTCATTATTAGTATTTGATTTAACTTTGTTCACCGATTTTTAAATATTCTCAACGTTTAAAGAACTACACTAGTCAACAACGGTCCTTAGAATAGCCATATCATAAACCTAACACATACTCGATCCATTCTAGGCTATTGCTATTAAGTAAATTATCTCACTTTATTAAATTATATATCGATATGATATATCTCAGAAAGGAAGAAGATCTGTAACTCATCATATAACCCTTTATTATTGATTTGTTCCTATGAAGATTCCATTTTTAAATAAGATAATAATTAGTATTTGGAGGTTAAATATTAGATTTATGATATAATGACAAGATGAAATTGTTCTTATAATTGCACAGTACTCACAAAACTAGATAGTTAGTTGTTCTTGAAGGTAACAAATGATAATTGTCTAACTAATATAACATAAGAATAATTTTGTAGTCTTCAAATAATATTTATTTTTAATATCGATCTTTACTCTTATCCTAATGTAATTCTAGTATCAGTCTCTAGTTAAATGTTTGATAAATTACCTGTTTTTCTTCTTCTTTATCTATCGTGAATATTTAAAAGATACATTACCTATGAGTAAATATTATGGAAAAAGGTACTAGAAAATTATTATTGATCATTTAACCAAATCTTCAAAAAGGTCTCATATCTACTTTTATTCTAAGAATATTTAGATGTCTACTATATTATCAACTACTCTTTTAATTTTATTGATGTTAGGGATGCAACTACCATTAAGATCTGTACTCTCTTTAGATGATGGATTTTTTGTAGTCCCTGAAGATGAGTTTTATGATCCTTCAGACTATGACGTAAAACCATCTTTATCATCTGGAGCTAATACTTCTGAGAATTTTCGAAGCAAACATACATTGCCTAATGAAAATGTTAACATTACAATTGGTTCACAAAATTTATCTGATT
>DAIPKY010000300.1:0-1892 GCA_036769505.1 Nitrososphaeraceae archaeon | reverse complement strand
TTTGAATGGTTTGTTCTTGATATTCAGCAATACGTTGTGTATATCGTGGAATCTCGTGTGTAGCTTCATCAGTAGTTCTTTTTATATTATTTAATGTATTGTCTAGTGTCTTGTTTATTGCATCTTGTTGTTGAGTTAAGGCATTATTTGTTCTTTCATTGAAATTATTGTTGTCTTTGTCAAATTTAGTTGTATTTTTTGGTTCATTTACAGCTATATTTTCGTTAATTTTTATTTCTTCTTTTTTTGCTGACATGTATATAGCACGTTATTAAGGTATATAAACTACTGTATTAATGACTTATGTATAGTCATATTTATTGCAATCAATTTATAATTATTTACTTGTTAAATCTGAGGTAATATATCTACAATTCCAATAATAACAAGCAATATATTTAGATATTAGTGGGTATTGAAAGTAATACCTATAGCGGTTCTAAAATAAGAGTCTATTGTAGAGATACTACAATCTTGTATTTAGTTTTTGTTATTTAGAAACTTATTTATCTATTACTAGTCTTCCAGTCTCCTACAATTACGTTAATAGCTCCATCATCCTTTAACTTACCATTAACACCTCTAAACCCAATATATCCAGAATGGTTGTTTCCCCATTCAGCTATTGTGTTGTCAACAAATGGTTTGTATATTCCACTTGCCATCTTAAGTGGAGGAATTTCGGACATTACATTCCGTTCAGTATAATTTGAAGGAAATGGTTCATCTTTGTGTAGGCCTAATAAGCCTAATGGATTTTCATTTTCTGTCTTTACGAATAAACCTTGAAGTAGATTGTCTTTAGGATTATATAGATTATAGAAGTTGTTTACTGTATTATCAATAGCAATTCCAAAGGGGCTATTCTTTGATGCTGCTCTATCGCTAATTGCTGCGCCTATAAGATGTATAGAAGTGATATTATATGCTGAATTGTTCTTCCATGTTTCATTATTATTTAATGTTATCAAGGCACTTTCAACTACTTTTGCACCTAAAGAATGAGCAATTATTCTCATATTGCAGTTTGGACAGTTAGCTTTAAAATCAGAGAGAAATTTTCCCAGCTTTGGCCCATTCTGTTTTGCTATAGATTTAGCAATATCCCAACCTGTTGGATTTATAACAGTATTTGAATCCCAACTGAATCCTACTACTGGAATATTATATCCATTTGAAATCAATGATAACTGGGTTCTATCTATCTGTTCTTTAGCTGTAATCTGTCTTGTCCATACTCCATGAATATATACTGCTAATTCATTAATGTTTGAACAAGGATTTCCATTTAATCCAGGAATATCATAAGAGTCATAATCTTCTATATTATGAGACAAATTCAGTTGGCCTGTCTCAAGGTTAAAGTGATTGCGAGTTGATACTACTGGTAATTTTTTATTCCATATATTCAAAAGATTAGATGTAAAAGATGAATGACGTCGTTTTGCTAGTAAGTCCTTATAAACAGACCAAGTTTTCATATATTGTAATTTGCAATATCCATTAAATACCTTTTTACAATCATAAATCAAAACATAATTATCAGTTTGTCATGTATATGTCACGTTGATTGAACTTGCGGAATAAAATAGTTTGCTGAAGTTGTAATATATCTAGGAGTGTAATATGCAGAATGTTTTGTAAATTATTTTGAAATTTTTAATAAATATTTTTCTTATTTATCTACAGAGTCTTGCCAAAAATTTTAAGTTCACTTATGTCTTTTATCTCTTGGCTTTTATTCATAATTGTCTTGAGAATTTCCAGGGCAACTTCTTTAGATTCACCTTTTACTGTCTCAATAAGTACAAAAGGAAAGTCTGTCATTGTTTTTTAACTGATAATATTATAATTAATAAGGTTATAAAAATAACAAAATAATTATTTATTCA
>DAIPKY010000095.1:0-5707 GCA_036769505.1 Nitrososphaeraceae archaeon | reverse complement strand
ATAGTAACTTTTTTTGATATTACTGAGGATACTGGTGATGTTATAACGTTTTTAAATTCTGACGGTTTTACAAAAGCTAAGATATATACCCCTCTCAAAAGCATGAAAACGGGAAATACTACAGAACTTCAATTCAATCTTACGGCTAATCAAGTAAGTATGGGAGAAAAATTTAGAGTATGCGCTTTATTAGTTAAAGAAAATGGGATAATATGCAAGGTAGGAGAAAATTCGGTTGCAGAAAGGCCTGAAATAATAGATTTTAGACTAGCAAGTGATGAAATCGTGAAAATTGATGTGCCAAATATATCGTTCCAAGAATTAGACAATGGTAGTGACGAAGACAATGATAATGACGAAGGGGACGACAAAGTTGAAACTAACAATAAAAACAACGACGAAGATACAACATAACATTCTCTCTGAAGCAGATTGTTGTTGTATAAGCTAGAGCGAAATAGTAATACTAGAGTAAGTAAATTTCTTTTTATTATATAAATAAATATACAATTTGAGCAGCTATAACCATTCTTTAATTCTCTGTTTCTCGAAATTAATTTTTTTCTTATAATAAATAGTGGATGGTTCTTTTAAGATAGTGATGGCACCATCACTATTGTAAAAATCTGTATCAATAAATCCGGCTTTCCCATTTCCTGCTTCCATAAAACAAAATCCTTTACCATCGAATTCTACTATATCAGATTTTTCTTGAGATCTATTACTTATTTTATAGATAATTTGAGAAGCAACTGATCTTGCTTGACCTTCTGCGAAAATACCTGCTTTTGGGACAGCGATATTGTTATTTATTTTAATCTCTGTTACATCTCCTATTGCATATACATCTTCAAATCTTGTTTGTAGAGTAAATTTATTGACTGATATCCAATTACCTTGTGATTCTATTAAACCTGATTTGTTTAACACGAGAGGTGGTATATGAAAGGGAATTGCAACCAAGATATCATATTCTTTTTTTTGACCATTATGAAATACTAAATTATGTTTATGGATTTCTTTTATTGAATAGTGTGGAAACAAATTGATATTTTGTTTTTTTAACATATAAATTAATTTTGAATTGGGTTGCCCTCCAGCAACGGTTAAAGGTAATGCAGAGGGAAAATAAATATCTATATCTATTTGATTTCTTCTGTTAAGGTTATGTATAATTTGATTTATTATGAAAGCAGATTCAAATGGAGCTGGAGGACATTTATATGGAAATCCCATTATCACAATAGCAATTTTTCCATTTTCTAAAGACAAAATTTTTTTTCTTAAAGAAGGTATATTTTCTCCATCATAAAGATTAAAATTATTATGTGTATTAAATCCAGGAATCATTTTTGTAGACATTTCTGCCCCCAGAGCAATAACAAGAAAGTCATAACTTTCATCGCCATGATGAAGCATTTTTACTAGTTTTGACTTTGTATCTATTTTGGTTATTTCATCTTGTATGAATGTAATACCCTTTGATTCTAAGTTTCGCAATGGAACTTTTGAGTTTTCTAAGCTTCTTCTACCATCAAGTATCCATAAATTTGTCAATCCCATCATAAAATAGTCTTTTTTATCAATAACTATAATCTCATTTATATAGTCAAGGTTTTTTCTTAAAATATTTGAGATACAAAGTCCTCCAAAACCTGCTCCTAGGATTATTATTTTTTTTCCCATCTCATAATTGATTCTTCTTCCTTTATTAATAAATATTTGATTTGACTTAAATTGAGATTAAGATTAAAGATCTATATTTAATATATTTTTTTATTTACTTTTTACATACATCCTATTGGTAACAAAATCTTAAGTTATTTTTTTCTATAAAATTAAAATACATTTTAATCAATTTTCTATCATCTTATAATAAATTATCCGATCTATGATAAATTACATTTATTTGATGTTTCCTTTCTCAACCATTTTCTAATATAGAATTTGTTAGATTTGTTTTGTGTTCATTACTATTTCATTAGGTAAAAAAACATAACATCTTTCAGTAAAAATATTAAAATCTTCCTAAATTCATTTTTGGTAAACTTTAAGAGAAGGACTTTTGAATATATTATAATACTATTGTCATTTCTAAAATACCGGATAAGTAGATTAAGAAAGTTTACACGGAATCGTATCTATCTTATATTTCGCTATTTATTTTTTCTATATGTAAAATTAAAGTTAAAGTTAGGGTGGTTATAGATTATGAGTGTAAGTTTAATCATAATCTTAAATAACATTCAATAATGGAGTTATTGGTTAGTATAGCGATGGATTATAACAAGTTATGTAAATCTATATTTGCTTTGCATGATGACATACGATATGCGGGAGTAGTAGATGAAACCGGAAGTTTGCTCGCAGGAGGAATGAAAAAAGGTATAGATTCTATAGTTGATGAGGTAGGAGAAGAGCTCTATTTGGCTCAAACAGCTATTAGAAGGTCCATGAGAGAGAGGTTTGATCCTACTATGGGTAAAGCTAGATTTTCATATATTGAACGAGAGAAACTCTCTGTAATTACACTATATTTGGATAATATGGTAGTATTAATAACCATGGAGCCAAATATCGATTCTCATACAGCAATAGATATAGCTGAGGATTCTTTAGATATGTTAGATGGAAAAATTGATATTTAACTTTATCTTAATAATAGTACTAGAATAGATTATCCATCTATTTCTTAATTCATATGATATAGGTAAATAAATTCATCCTATAAGATTATGCATAGTTTTTAAATCTTGTTCAAACTCGATTAATTCTGTAGGTACAGTTATTGGTGTAGAATCTTTTAGTGATAATGGTTTACCCGTATTTGGATTAATTGAATTTTTTTTCTTATTCCAAACATGGGAATTAAACTCAATTATTTTTTCAGTATATTTTTCAAATTCTTTAAATAAATCATTTGTTTTCGGAAATATCTGTTTATGAATACTTTCTGAAGAATAGAGAGTTTGCCATAATTTATCTGTAATAAATGGGCATATAGGTGCTACTAATAATAAAATTGTGGAGAAACATCTATGCAAAGTATATAGCGATGATATTTGGAAATTCTTATTTTCATTATCGTATACCCTCCCTTTAATCATTTCCACATAATGAGATGCAAAAACATTCCATGTAAAATCTCTTATACTTGTTGCAGGAATAAAAAAGTTATAATTCTCATATCCTTTTATACACGTATTTATAAGCTTGTTTAATTCAGATAAAATCCACTTATCCGTATAGAAAAGATTTTTATTTTTTGAAGATTCTGTTGAAAAATCTTTAGGTACTTCAAAGGAAGAAAGAAATCTACCTAAATTCCATAGCTTTGAGAGAAATCTTTGTGAATTAGAAATACTTTGTTCTGAACAACGAAAATCCTGTCCCAAATTTGTTTCACTGGCAGACCAAAACCTAAACGTATCTGCTCCATATTTTTGTATTATTGGTAAGGGATCAATAGCATTTCCTTTACTTTTACTCATTTTTTTTCCTTTTTCATCCACACCATAACCCATTATCCAAACATTAGGCCATGGTAATTTTTCTGTTAATTGATAACATCGGAGCATGGTATAATATAACCAAGTTCTTATGATATCCTTTGCTTGCGGTCTGATCGTTGCAGGATATGTTCTAGAATAAAATTCATTGTCTTGAGTAAATTTCGATATGAATAATGGTGTAATACTTGAGTCCATCCATGTATCGAATGTTTTTTCTTCTCCAATAAACTCGTTGGATCCACAATTAACGCAGGTACCAAAAGGAGGGTTTTCTTTCCATGGTTGATAATAGGAACCTGATTTGGGTACATTAGGAGATTTACAATTTTGACAAAACCAAACTGGTATCTCTGTTCCATAGAATCGTCTTCTTGATATAGGCCAATCTATTGAAACTGCATTTAACCAATTGTTTAATATTTGTCTATAAATAGGAGGATAAAAAATCAATTTTTTAGAAAGCTCTTTGAGAAATGGAATATATTCTAATTGTTTAAGATAATAATCCTGCAAAGGGATAATTTCGATTGGTGTCTTACTTCTTTCACAAATTGGAGATCTATGCATGATGGTTTCTTCTTTTTCAATAAAACCTTCTCTTCTCAAATCTTCGATGATTTTTTGTCTTGCATGTTTTAATTTTATAGCACTGTAATTTCCCGCAAAACGAGTAGTAAATCCATTTTCATCAATAGATATAATTTCTTTTAGATTTAGATCTCTAAAAACTTGAACATCATTATGGTCACCGTAACTACATACCATAACTACACCGGATCCAAAATCCGGTTTTGCAGAATGATGGCTCAAAATTGGAACCTTTCTATCGAACAAAGGTAATATTACTTCTTTTCCAATTAAATGAGAATATCTTTCATCTTTTGGATTTATTATTACTGCTTGACAAGCAAAAAGGAGTTCAGGACGAGTAGAAGCTACCAATAATTTTTCCTTATTTTTATCAACTATACTAAAATACATATAAAAGAGATTTGTAGAAAGCTCTTCATAGATTATTTCTGCATCGGATATGGTAGTACCACAATCAATACAGTAATTATTTGGTCTAGTAGAAATATAGATTAGACCTTTGTTCCATAAATTAATAAACGTTTTTTGGGTTAAAGTTCTAAATTCTAATGAATCCGTTCGATAATAATCTTTGAAATTACCACTTAGGCCTAGATTTATCATTATCTCAATCATCTCCTTTTCAAGATCATCAAGAGCAGTTTTACATAATTCTAGAAATTTTTCTCTCGGCATCTGTCGCATTCGAACTTTGTATTTTTTTTCTGTATAGATTTCCACTGGAAGACCATTCCTATCTATGCCAATAGGAAACATAACATTGTGACCATTCATTCTTGCAGTTCTAGCTATCATATCTATTTGTGCATAATGTGCAGCAGCACCGATATGCCAAGGTTTTCCTGATGGATATGGAGGAGGCGTATCAATAACAAATACATTATCACTATTGTTATCCTTTTTTAAGGTAAAAGAATAAAGATTTTGTAAATCCCACGACTTTAAGACTTGTGATTCAATTTCGTGATTCCAGGATTTTGAAGTAATTATTGGTTCCATTTTATATTTTAGTTTTA
Organism: Nitrososphaeraceae archaeon; assembly: GCA_036769505.1. Taxonomy (GTDB): domain Archaea; phylum Thermoproteota; class Nitrososphaeria; order Nitrososphaerales; family Nitrososphaeraceae; genus TH1177. Next base: position 588 of record DAIPKY010000095.1, on the reverse strand, counting down.
ATATTTTATATGGTTATTAACGTTAATATCTAAACTATAAACAAGAGAGACACCGAGGAGTATAATCTATAATCACCTTAGCTCAGCTAAAAGATGAGCTCCCTTATTCACGCCTTCGTAAATATAAACACCTAGAGCATCAATGTTTTTAGGCATTTTAGGAGCTAAAATTTTAATTATTTCTTTAGAAAGGTTTTCTACTGTTGCCTCATCTGATAACAGATAAACGGTAGATTTGGGCATTTGTAGGTCAAAATATCCTTGAGGCCCTTCAAACCGGACATGATAGTAAAGATCATCTTTGGTTGATAAATATCTACTATTTACAAAAAATTTATGGTCTAAGTCATTTAATGCTTCTTTTACCAACTTTTTAGCTTGACTGAAATCAATAACTAAACCATTTTCCATTCTGCCAATAATTTCAACCATTACGGTTGAAGTATGTCCATGAAGTATAGAACATTTTTTTACTAAAGGTAAAATATGAGCATAATCAAATGAAAGGGAAGGATCTTCAATAAAAATAGAGCCAATTTTTTCATATTTAGTATCAAAGAAAAAGATTGATTCAAATTCACTTAATTT
>DAIPKY010000094.1:0-5707 GCA_036769505.1 Nitrososphaeraceae archaeon | reverse complement strand
TGGTTTACGTTACTGATGGTAGACAAAATTCTCGAATATCAGTATTTGATGACCAAGGTGAATTTATAAAGATGTGGGGAAGTGAAGGAAAAGATGAAGGTCAATTTATCGAGGACCATGGAATTGTTGTTGATGCAGAAGGTAATGTCTATGTAGTAGATACAAGAAATGTTAGAATTCAGAAATTTGACAATAATGGTGGTGACTTTGTATCGATGTGGGGATCACTTGGGTGTAAGGATGATCAATTCCTAATTCCTCATGACATAGCAATAGATTCTAAAGGTTATCTCTATGTGACCGACAGCGGAAAATCACACTTTAGAGCAAATTACGAGTGTAATCAAGGCAATTATAATGAAAAAAACAAACTATAATTAATTTAATTTTTTTATTAATTTCTCTAAAATATGCAATAATATCAATAATTATTGGAGTAGTTATAGAAGCTCTTATAGTATTAGAACCAGAAAAGCATTTAAAAATTCATTTGAAGATAAAGTCAACTGAATAGCTAATCCGTTAGTTATACCGCATTCTGAATGATCATAAATAAAAATAATAAAAATAAAAATAATAATAATAATAATAATAATAATAATACGATGGATAACTCTGCAGTTATAAATAATGTTTTAATTATTAAATTGAGCTTTAGTCTTTTATTATTTTAAATGGAATAACATAAAAAATAATATAGAGACTATTATGATAGGCACTAAATTACAATTAGGAAACTCCAAATACATAATAGCTATGTTTTTAGTATTTTAATAGTTGTGCTTATTTTCGATTGGTAGAATATAATTATAGAATAAAATATAAGACTGTTATGAAATGCAGTTAATACAATTAAAACTCGAAATAAACAAAATGGTTTCTTATTAAATAATATTTATCTAATATAATATCTCAAGAATAAAATCTGAAAAAACCCTTTAATTGAATACTTATAGAAATTTTTTTAGCAATACAAATGACAAAAATGTTATATTTATAATTGACGTAATATATACAACATAGAAACTTCAACAATAAGATAGTATTATGGATTGATATGTGCACTCGTGATTAATCCATAACACAACACATAGCTTGCTAATACTACATCACAATAAAATAGTAAATGTTTTCTTCCTTGTGAATATACTATGGCAATTAAATTTCTCCAATTTTTAAATATTATAATTAGTATTTGTTATTCTTATAACCAAAAAGTCCAAAGAACTTATAGGCATGTAGGCATACCATAGTCTTCTATAGACAACTTGGCTTATGAAAGGTTACGAATTTTTAAAATAAATAAAAATAATTGTTAATTTAAATTACTTCAAGAGAAAGTGTACATATTTTGTTAGATAGTGATTTACTACATTTGTTAAAATAAATACAAGAAAACCAATTGAAAACAATGAAAAACCATAAGGAATTACCTTTGATTTTATATGATCGATTTTAATTACGGAGGATAATTTCCTTATTTTTGCTTTCACCATCTTTATTCATAAATATATAAATGATTTGTAATATTGTTGTTTCTGTTTTACTGGTTTTACTTAATAATCATGCTATAGCCTTTATTGTTTTAAAAAATTTTAAAGAATATGCAAGAAACTTAGAAGGATGAAGAGATTTGAATAATAATGCCAATAATAACAATAATGACTAATATGTTTTAGAAGTGGTAATAATTATTTATTTGGATATTCATATAAAGTTAAGGACTAATTCCTATTTCTCTTGGAGGATAATTAGTTAAATATTCATTATTACATATCCTATAAATATAATTGAAAATCCTGAAAGACTATAAGGAATAATTTTTCTTAATATAACAGCATTGTAACTACTTCCCCTGAACAAGAAAAAAAGTCTTCCTAGAACTTTATTCTTAGATTCTATTGCTTTCGGAATTCTTAATTCATAAGATGTAAAAGATTTCCAATATTTAAAAAAAGGTCTATTTATTTTTTCCTTTTGTATAATACTTATTGATCTTTATTATATAATTAAACTCTTTTAAATATTATGTATATTTAAATATTTTTGTATGCTGATTATAAAATGGTAAATTATTGTTTTGATTATTAGAGAAATGACATATTGTAAATTGTAATACGTCTAAAAGATTGCTTACACCTTTTAGGAACATCTTTCTGATCTATAATGAGAATTTCAAGTGATAACTACTATTATTATTCGTTATTCTCTATCATGTCTATAGTTATAGGAAACTTGTGATATTATAGTCTGGATCATTATCAACTTTAGAAAAGGCATCTAAGTATTATAAAAGATTATTGATACAAGTCTATAACATAAATTTGGCATTATAGGAGAGTAAATGCTTAATATTTACTGTGAAATCTATAAGCGTAGAGTGAATTTGAGCACTTAATGGTAAAAGTAATAGAATAATATGTTAATTTATGGTTAATAAGAGATTTAACATTATTAAACAACTCTAATATGATTAACTCTCATTTTTTATATATATATATATATAATAGTGTGAGAATTACTTTTTACTTTTAGTTTTATAACTAATAGAAAATGAATAGATATATCTTTATATTGAAATGAGTTATTAATATTAAATAAATTGATTTTAAAAATACTGAACACTATTAAAGGTTACATTCAAAGTAATTTGAAGGTTCCACATCCAACATTAGTAGCATTAGGTATCAGTACTGCAATTACAGTCGTAATAGTTAGTATATTTTACATTGCCGATACTGGAATGATGGGAATAGAAGATGCTGAAGCTGCTAGAAAATTTAGACCAAAAAATGATGACGTAGAATAAAAAAATACAAGTTTTATATTTATTACCAAGTTACAGACAATAAAAAAGATATTTTGGATAAAAGTTATAGATAATATATAAAAATTAGGAATGTGAATAAAATATACTTATTGTTGCTATTCTGTTATTTTATTACCCATAACCTTGTTAAATACATCTAATTCTTGTTCATATAATATCTCAACTAAATTAGGATTTATTTTTAAGGCTTTCTCATAATACACTCTGGCTTCATCATCTTTTCCCATATTAGCTAGTATAAAAGCCATAGTACTTTGCAGATATTCATCGTTAGGAGTATCGCTAGCTGTTCTCTCTATAACTGAGAGTGCTTCTTCATTTCTCCCCATTTCAGCTAAAGCTTCTGCCTTGTTATTTATTGCATAAACATCTGAAACATTAATAGATAAAACTCTATCAAAATACCGAATTGCCTCCTCATTTTTTTCCAATCCCAATAAAGCACCTCCTTTGTTAATTAGTGCATAAACATCTGATGGATTCATATCAAGTAGTCGATCAAAATACGGAATTGCCTCTTTAGTTTTTTCCAATCCCAATAAAGCAAGCCCTTTGTTATTTAAAGCCTTTATATTGGATGAATTGAGTGTAAGAATTTGGTCAAAATAATGTAATGCTTCATTATATTTGTGCAACTCCCATAGAGAAATACCTTTGTGATTGAGAGCGTTAATCTCTGATGCATTTATTGCCAAGATTTTGTCATAGTACTTGATTGCTTCGTCATAATTTTTTTGGTTAAACAAGGTATCGGCTGTCTTGAATAATATATTTATTTCTGTTGAATTTTTTAGATTTTGAGAATAAGCTAGAAAAGTAGAAGTAGAAGTAAATATATAAAAAGATGATAAAGCCACCATAATTGTAATAACATACAAAAATATCAAATAATAATTTCTTTTATATGGTGATGGTAGTTTATAATATCTACTCATGTTATTTTTGTTCTAAAAACAAAGTAATATAATTTTAATGGACAGCTCTGACCTTTGCATTTTATAGAATTTCTTATTTTGTAATTTTAGAAAAAGAATTAACAAAAAAAATACAAATCCAAATTAGTAGTTATAACAGGTGGCTTTTTCCTTTCAGATTCACAAATTTATGATCAATTAAATGAAAAAAGTGTGTGTTATTATACTAGTAATTTTTAAACAATTGCTAAAAAGAATAATGCTAGAACTATAGTTGTTATTACATAAGCAGTTACGCTGCATAAGATGAGTAAAAATAGTAAAAAGGTTTTCCAACCTTTCGAAAGTGACAGCCAGGATTATTATCTAAATATTGCAAAACTCTATAGTTATTACATCCAAACAATCCTCAACAAAATAGAAATCTATATTATCAATGTCAAATGCTTGTCTATAAATAAAATTTATAAAATTACTGTATAAGTCTATAATAAATTTATATTTATTTTTATTTAATCATCTCGGTCAGTTAGGTATTTGTATCACATTCCTTTTAAGTGAATTACATATTATTTTTATTCTAAGAATTGGAATGAGTATTTTAGATATAAAGTTAAACAATATTAATCATAACCCTGATCAACAATACCGTTATTATCTTAACATTTCTTTACTAATATCAATAGGAGCACTTTTGTCTACGATAGTATTTTCTAGTATAAATGCAATTGAAAATACAACTAAAACAATAGATGCAAAATATTGTTATTAAATGCATTTCAATATATAAATTAGCAAAATTACTATTCTCCTTATATATTAGAATATTACGTAATACTACTCTACTGAAAATAGGAGGTTTTTGATAGTGGAAGATGGAATTTCGATATGGTTCGGGAATTTGATGAAATGAGTAGAACATTTTCTGAACAATTTAAGAATATTGAGAATAAAGTTCCAAAAGACCTAATGAAATAATATAATACACCAGAAGGTGGAAAAGTTAGAGAGGTTGGCCCAATAGTATATGGCTATTCCATCACCATAGGATCTGATGGAAAGCCAAAGATAAGAGAATTTGGGAATATAAACTCTCCTTTTGTTGGAAGAGGACTCTTCAATTCGAATAACCATCAATTTCTTCAGAAATAGAACCATTAGTGATATTTCAGCTACAGATCTCTAGTTGATGGTATGGAACAATTAACTGAAATTCAAGAGAGGAGGTGGTTTTAGTAAATTACCTAATTAAGCTTTTCAAAGGAATTGTAATCTGTTATTAATTGCAATGAAGCTTTTCAAAGGAATTGTAATCTGTTATTAATTGTTGAGGGTATCCACATACAAAGAATTGATTCGGATAGCGAGTATTTAATATATCATTTTGAATTTTTTTGTCTTTTAATTCATTATTAAGAGTTTTCTTATTTTTGTCCTTTGAAGAGATAGAAATATCCTTCTTAAGGTCTTTTTCATCATGTTTATTTTCATTATCCATTTTTGCAAAAGATAATTCAATGGAAGATATAAGCAAGATACTTGTTACAAAGGCAATAGCAATAACCAAATGTATAGTATTAATGTAAATTTTATTTAGATTCATATATAATTTTCTATTCAACTTTAATATTTATCAATTTTGCACAATTGTTATAAAAGTTTGATAAATATTTTAGAATAAAAAAGGATGCGAAAATTAATTGAAGTAGATAAGGCATATAATTACTATAAATAATTATTGATACAAGTATATAACATAAAATAAGTAATTTAGGAGAAAATAGTAACATTTACTGTTGATTATGGTAAATAAGATTTTTTATTCTTTATTTGTTAAGAAAAATAATATACCTTTTTCAAAATATATATATGTATAGTCACTTACTATTATTAGTAGAAAAAAAAATTATGAATAGAGGTATATTTATTATACTATTATCTTTATCTTTTCCACTTTTACTTT
>DAIPKY010000299.1:0-1894 GCA_036769505.1 Nitrososphaeraceae archaeon | reverse complement strand
ATATTATTATGAATAATAATTACAAAGATAACCACGTCGTTAACATTAGTATAACTGTACCAAGAGCAACAGTTAAAATCATAAAAGGAAAACCTATTTTGAACCATTGAATAAAGCTTATTTTGTATCCATATTTTATCGAGATGCCTACAGCTACCACCCCAGCACTTGAACCAATCAATGTTCCATTACCACCAAGGTCAGCTCCTAATGCTAAAGCCCACCAGAGTGGACTTATATTCAAACTACCAAATGTAGCGTTAATATTAGAACTTAAATTTAGTGTCTCTATTATAGGCACCATTGTAGCGGTGAAAGGTATATTGTCGATAAATGCACTAGCAATAGCAGACAACCATATAACAACATGAAATGTAATCCAAGGTTCTCCTCCGGTTATTCCAAGCACAATTTTAGCAAGTAAGGAAATAACTCCTACTTCTTCTAAAATTCCTACTACTACAAAAAGACCTGTAAAAAAGATAAGAGTTGCCCAGTCAACTTCTTGTAAAACCTTTTCTACATGGGCTCTAGTTATAATCAAAAGGATGGCTGCGCCACCCAATGCAATAACAGATACTTCTATCCCTATTGATCCTTGAATTACAAAAAAGAAAATTACACCAGCTAAGACAATAATACAACTTTTAAGTAAAGATTTATCTTTTATTAATGATTTTTCATCTATAGCTTTGAACTTTCCAGAAATGTTTACTATAGTTTTTAATTCTTTCCTAAAAATTATTTTCAGTAAAACTATTCCTAAGAGGAAAGTTACAAGTATTGGTGGTGCCATATGAATGAAGAATGAGTTAAAGTCAATATTTGCTGCTGAGCCAATGATTATGTTTGGAGGGTCACCAATTAAAGTAGCAGCTCCTCCTATATTGGATGAAAGAGTTTGACCTAAAATGAAAGGAATTGGTGAAATTTTTAGAGATCGGAATATAGATAAGGTCACAGGAACCATAAGCAAAATAATAGTTACATTATCAACAAACATTGAGGTAATTCCAGTAAAGACGCAGAGAATTATCATTAATTTCCATAAATTACCACGAGAGAATCGTATAGCCTTAACACCGACCCAATTAAATACTCCTGTTTCTCCTAAAACAGCAACTATTATCATCATCCCTAAAAGCAATCCTATTGTATTGAAATCAATAACTTCTATCACAAAATGCAGAGTTTCCTTAGGCTGAATAATTCCTACCAGTAAGCTTGCAATTACCAAAATTAAAGCTCCAAAAATGGCAATTGATGTTCTATGGATAATTTCAAATGAGAGAATTACATAAATTGAAACCATAACTATAGACGAAAATAAAATAAAAGGTGAAATATTTATTTCAAAAAAATGAGAAACCATAAAAATTGCAATACCAAACAAAGTTACAATTAAAATTGAAAGAATAGGTTTTTCCATTGATTTCACTCTATAAGGATTGTCATAAGAGGATAATAATAATACTCAAATTTGTCTCTATTTATATTCAACAGCTTTTTTTGTAAAAGATTCACGTATGAATGTTAGGAATTTATCTAGATCAAAATTACTTATTTAATTAATAGTTGATATAGTTTAGATAAGTTGATTTCTATATCTTTTTTATTTTGATTTTACCTGCTTGTATTTTTCATTATAATAAAAATTATACTAGCATCATGCAAAAAACATAAATGGTTATTTAATTAAATATTTTATCTCATTCAATGCTTATTGATCATACATTGTCTACACATTATTTTAGAATCATTAATATTTTCAATTGGACTATCAATAAATGCCACTAATTTTCCACAACCGTTACAATGAATTTCAGTCCATCCTATATATTTACCAGAAATTATTATATTATAAAATTCAGGTTTATTACAATTACAAATTTTT
>DAIPKY010000298.1:0-1896 GCA_036769505.1 Nitrososphaeraceae archaeon | reverse complement strand
ACGTAATGTATTTGTTTTCATCTGCCATCGCTTTATATAATCCAAGTCTTTCTCCGAGAATAACTAACATAGCAGTAGAGCTTCCAGCAATATCTTGTATAGCTTTATTCATGAATTCTTGTACCTTGAATTTATTGATATTATCATTTAACTGTTGATTCATGGTATTAGTTAGATATTGTCAATTTAAGTATTGTTATTGAAAAAATTATTTAATAATTTCGATATACTTTTGTAAACAGAAGATGAGCTTATTCAAAAAAAATAATGATAATTAAATAAATATTATAGGATAAAAGGAATATGATGTTTAACAATGCAGTATGAAGATTATTATTGGTTTAGGTTATACCTTCTTTTACAAATAAGTTATCTCCAATTATTAAATATTTTATTTACTATTTGTTCTTGCAGAAGGAGGGATGTTAATCTCAAATACTGTGTAGGTGTTGAGAAGCTGATTTAACTCATCGTCTCAACATCTATTTTTCAATACAATATATGAAAATATTTGTTGTAAATTATTTATTATTAAATTATTTTTTCTATTAGTATCCATACTTTTGAGGATTTGATCAAATTCTACTATAATAATAACTATTTTTATATAAAATAGAATTTAATAAAGAATAACAAATTGAAATACAATTCATTATCTGTAGTCTTGACAACAACAATATGCCTTATATTAATAATTATTCTAACGACATTCAATGTTTCAACATTTGCATTATCTAATGAGACAAATCAAATGAAACAGAATATAGTAAAAGCAACAAATCAAACATTGATAAGTCCATCTTCTAACGAGACAGGTCAGGCAATCCCAATACAAAAAAATGCTACTGATCTTGGGGGGAACATCACTGAAGGAGCAAAGAACTTGGTTTCAAATGTTGGCAAAGGAATAAAAGATTTAGCCAAGTAAATTTAATTTACTAAACCGACATATTATCATAAAAAACTTACACCAAAGCCTAAAATGTCCAATTCCTTAGAGTTGTTAACTGGTCCAAGCGTTAGTAGGAGTAGAGCGAATCACTAACTAATAATAACGTAATACAACTAAACGTAGATAGAAAATAGTAGTATTCAATTAACAAGTAAACAAACTTTTTTGTCTAACTGATTTAATTACAAAAATTTTATTATAAAAGAAGAGAATAATAAAATGCAGCATGACGATATAATAGAGATTAGGACAAAAAGAAGAAAAATGATAAATCAACTTCCTATTAGAAGAATCTATGAATATGAAGAAAACATAGAAGTTTTGATTGCAACAAAAACAAATTCAAAACCTGAAAGAGAAGGGAATTACACAATTTCCATAGAGTAAGTAAAACTAGTGTATGAGTTAGAGGAGGTAGAAAGCAAGAGAGCAAGAAAACGACAAACAATACTAAACAGACTTAAGAAAAAAGAAGTTTTTTAGAAGTAAAAGACTAAGGTTAACATTACAAATGATATTCGTTTAACAGTATTTTTCTTCTTTAAAGAATTTTATGTTATATTATCAATATTCTTGAAAATGGCAGCAACAAGTTACGATGGAACATGTAAAAATTGTGGTTCGAATCTATCTGTTTGGATGGAAGCAAGAAAAAATATTGATGGAATACCCGTCCCTGAAGTTTGGGGTATAAACTGTAAACGTGATAAAAGAACAACAAGAAACACTTTAGAGAATTAAAATTTATTTCTTATCCAGTTAATTTTTTAACTAACTATAATCGTAAAAGCTCTATTTTATTACAATCGAAATTTACTTATTAAATATACGAAACTATGTCGCAAAAAAATGGTGATTATGATGATATTGATAATACTAAATTCTTTTCTGCTTTTACCCAAAGGGTATTGGATTCTGATAGGTCTATAAGATGGGTAGGAATA
>DAIPKY010000093.1:0-5735 GCA_036769505.1 Nitrososphaeraceae archaeon | reverse complement strand
AAGTAATGGCGAGTTAATAAAAGGCTAAATGAGTGTATATAATTTATGTATCTTATATAATTATACATGTCAACTAAATTTCATGACAGAAAAGAGGCAGGATTATTGCTTGCTGAAAGACTAAAAGCATATTATAGTAATAATAGTAATAGTAATAGTAATAGTAATAATAGTAATAGTAATAATAAAAATATCTTTGGCTCAGAAGCAAAAAAAGAATCTTCCTTTTTTCTTGTTATGGCCATTCCTCGTGGAGGTGTTATTTTAGGTGATATAATTGCCTCAGAGCTCAACATAGAGATGGATATCATTATATGTAAAAAAATTGGAGCACAAAATAACCCTGAACTTGCAATTGGTGCTGTAATGGCTGATGGAAGCTATATCATCAATGAGGAGATAGTTAACAGAATTAATACGTCGCCTGAATATATCTCTAAACAAATAGAAATACAAAAAAAAGAGATTGAACGTAGATTAATAGAATTTAGAGGTAATAAAGAATATGATACTAATAAACTAAAAGACAAAGTAATCATATTGGTAGATGATGGCATTGCAACTGGAGCAACAATGCTTGCTGCTGTTAAATGGTTAAAAGAAAACCATTATTGTAAAAGATTGATTGTGGCTGTACCTGTAGCACCATTAGAAAGCAGTATATTAGAAAAACTGAATCAAATTGCAGATAAAGTAATTGTTATTTTTACTCCATATGACTTTGCTGCAGTAGGTCAGTTCTATGAACACTTTGATCAAGTAAGTGACAAAGAGGTTAAAGAAATTATGAATAAATATGGTTTTAATTCACCACAGGTAACTTAACTTAACTTAACTTAACTCTTAGTTTTTGATCTTTTTGTTATTATTTATAGCTGTTTATTTGAACTGACTAGCTTAATTTTATATGCATCAATTAGATTCATATAAATATAAACTCATAATGGTCTTGTTAGAATTAATTTTTTGATTTGAAAAAATAATTAGAATTTGTAAGCAGTACAATCCCATAAATGCTACTACTTCTAATATCAATTCTGTACTATTGGCTAATAAAGATTTAAAATTATTAATACAATTTATCTTCTATGGAATAAGCACTAAAAGATAGTTCATTATAAGATCTACAAAATCCTTTCTTTAAGAATATCGATTAAAATTTTTTATATTATGTACTCTTCCTAATAACCCCTTTATACTATGTAATTTATCTTAAGTGACGATATATATGTCTTTTATTGATAAAGTATTTTTTTAATCTTTATCCTGTCCAGTTAAGGTTAACTGATATAATTATATTTTCTATTAGTTATTTGAAATAATTACTTAGTATTCACAGAATCTTTATAAGAATTAGAATGTCCCCTCTAATTCTTATAAATATAAGATATTTATAGTCAGGTTTTACTATAGTAGTTATCTTTGGTGTTTAAGGTATTATTGTCTAAACGAGAGTTTCAGGAAAGATCTAGTTTAGACTTTTCATTTACCAATCCACTAGCAGAATCACCTTATGAATGGTACCAATTTCATAAAAAATTACATCTTTTTAATTGGTGGATAAAACACAAATTGGGTAAAACAGATGAGGCAGTACTCAAAAATAGAATACTCCAAATAGGTAATAGTTTGGGTATTTCAACAAAATGGTTGAATAAAACAGTGGACCATGCAATAACAGAATTTTCTGTTAATGGTCTAGGAGTTGATTATTATGGTTATCATAATATAAAACATGAATTAGAAGCCACTTATTTCACCTTACTGGCAGTATTTGGCCAAAAGAATAACAATAGAAATCATAACTTTGATTCGATGGATATAAAGTATCTGTTCACTTCGGCTCTTTATCACGATTTTGATCCACTTAAGAGGTTTGAAAAACCAAATGAAGATGCTGTTGAATCGTATATAAGAAGTGATAAGAAGATTAAAGAATCTATTGATGAAGCAGGTTTAGATATTGATATAGTTATTGCAATTATCTACCGAACAGCATATCCCTTTCAGGGAGAGATAGCTGAGCATGCATTAGAGCGAATGAATCAGTTATTCACAGATGCCGGTATAGATGTTAATGATACTAAGAAAAGAAAACATTATGAAGATCTCGGTTGGTTTCTTTCAGTTTCGGAACGAGTTGCGGGTTATGCCTTAGATGGCTTTGAACATGCTTTAGAACTGGCTAGACGTAATGCTCATGGATTAGGGTGGCATCCATCACGTATAAACAAAGAATCAGTCAAGTTTTTTTCTTTACTAAATAAAGAGAAAGAAATGCTTGATGTTGTATTAGGTGGAATCTCCGAAAAATACAAAAAGAATTTTCAAAATAATATAGATAAATTTAAAGAGTCTTTCTTAAAAGAAATAGAGATAAGAAATGCTGTTAGAAAAAGAGAGATTAATTTACTGTTTATTTCAGAAGAAAATCAAAATATCGATCCAACCACTTTAAATGAAATTATAGCTCTTTATCAGGAGCTTAATAGCCCTATCGAAATTAATAACGAAAAAAAATTTGCCAGATCAATCAAGCATTCTAAAACCATTCTGGTCAGTTTAAGATTGAATGAAATTAATGGAAGAGTTATAGGATTTGCCAAAGGGGGCCCACTAGAATACTATAAGTTAAGGAGAGGAACTATTGAAGAGAATTTTGGACAGAATAATACAATTTTCCTAGAAAGAATAAATATTAAAACAGGTTATTGGGGAGAGAGTGGAGGGCACAATCTTAGAATGAAGTTTTTAACTGAAGCTAAAAGAAATGGATATAAATTTGTTACCGGTTATGTACATCGAGATGTATTAATACGTAGAATAAACAATGGTGAACCTATAAGAATAATTCAAAAATATGATCCAGATAAGCTCGATTATTATCGATTATATTTAGAGAATTTCAACATATAACATGACAGGCGAATTACGATTGTTCGAACTTTAAAAACTTTTAACTTGAGAATTATAATTCCAAAATATTAAAAAAATTAGATTAATACTAAATTTGCTATTACTCATACGAATCTAATTACTACTATTTTATCACATACTTTATAATTATTGATGAGGCTCATATGGCGCATCATACAATACAGATGGTTCAGTTGATTTATTTACACTAAGTAATGCTATATTTTTATTATATTTTGCATCAGTATCATTTGGGTCTATATTAAGAACCTTATCATACCATTGTATAGATTCTTCATAATGACCTAAATTATATAGTGCTACTCCCTTGTTATTTAATGCAGAAACATTAGAGGGATCAATAGTAAGAGCCTTATCATACCATTGTATAGCTTCTTCATAATGCCCCAAGCTTGCCAATGCTAATCCTTTGTAATTTAATGCATGGATATGAGTAGGATTTTCTTTAAGAATTTCATCATACAGTTGCAATGCATCTGCAATTTCTCCTTCATTTAGAGAATCATAGGCACGCTGCATTAGTTTAGTCTCTTCAATCAAAAGAGTGGAATTAGTAATTGTAGGAGAAATCAAGCAAATCGTATATATTAAGAAAATTGTGGGTATAATTAAAAATTTATCCCATTGGAATATAATATTTATCACGTGGCTTATACTTTACCTCGAATTATTTAAGCTTTATTTCTTATAAGCATTAGATAGAATTAATTAAAAGTTGATATTCTTCAGTTAAAAGGAATAATTACAGCATTAAAATACTACCTGTGTCGAAAAAGAATTCTTATCTTAATGAGAATTATCAGTAAGGAACTGTTTAGCTATTTAGTTTTTTAGTAAATTATATGAATATTCTAAATTTTTTTTAATGACTCTAAAAAAATATATAAATTGAGTTGATTTTTTTCCTTATTTACCAATCTTTTGGTAACATATTTTTTATCATAAATGAATTCTATTAACTTTAATTTTATTTTTTTTATTTATATAACTGTCAATAACTAAATTTTAAATTTGCTTTAACAATCTAATTCAAATAAAATGTGAATTAAATTCAGTAGTAAATTTTAAATCTTTATAATAATTCTTGAATGTTATCACTCTTTTAAAATTTAAATGCAATCTGTGTAAATTGGAATCCAATAGAATATAGTATTTAGATTAATTAGAAAAATATTATTTTACCATAAAAGAAATTTGTTAACCTATAACAATTATAATATCAAAATTAAGTTAACAAAAATACAGAATCAGAACGCTTGAAATATTACTATTGCAAAGAAAATTTAAGGTCCTAACTAATCGAAAAAGTTAAGATCATTTACCCTTAACCTTGTGAATAGAGAGACACTATGTTAGAATTAAGATGTGTATAGGTTATAAAATGTTGTAAAATATAATTCCAACAAAGACTAGAATAGGTAATAAAACTATGACCTTGAGGATTTGTGATTTGTGTATTATTCAGTATGATATTGATAAATTAAATAAAAAATTAAAATAAAATAAATATTCTTGATAATAAAAATGTAATATAAATAAGAAAAATTAGCAATTCAAAAGTAACACTAACTTAAATATATCTTTTTCTTAAAACAATAAGATGAATCCAAATACAAAGAAACAACATAAATCCAGAAAAGATAATACATCTACTATGGATGTAACAAATGATGCAAAAACATCTAATGATATAATTGATATAGATGATTCTCCTGACGTTGCAACTTGGAATAAAGAGGTTACAAGGAATAAAGATCATATTGTAAAAGATATTAAAATATCAGAAGAGACTAAAAATAAATATAGAATTACCAAAATTCATCCTGAAATTCCTTCTACTACTACTATTGGTCTAAGAAGAGAAGACAATGATAATCAAGACAATCAGGTTGATCCTGCCAATCAGAATGATGTAGACAGGATCTACAATTCTGGCGGTAAACTAACCGATGATGCTAATCTATTTAACAATAAAAGAAAATATACTAGAAACCAAAAAGGTAAATAAGACAAGATCTTATTTTTGAAGAATTTCAATATTTATAGATAATAAAAAAATTGAAAGATATTGATAAATTGTAGATTTGCAGAATATAGAGTTTAGCAATTATTATAAAACTACTGGAAACATTTTTTGCTTATGTAATATAATTCATATTTATGGATGAGACTCGACAGAAAGTTATAAAATTTCATGGCACAGAAGTCAAAAATATTATGATCAGTTTTTTAAGAAGTCCGACTGGTAACCCAGCTACAAAAGTAATTGAAGAATTTAATGCAATTAAATCTTCAGAAAATTGTGAAACTATAAATGTACAAGTAGTTGCTGATTATGTGACAATCACTTTTTACCAAAATGAAAGTTCTAATATTTTAATAAGAAGAGAATTAATTCCAACTCATAATATAGAACACATCTTGATTGATGATTTAAGAGACAGATAATCCCTTACTATATCTTTATTTTTTTAAATATACAATCACGAAGCATCGTAAGAAAATTATAATAACTTTCTAAACTAACTTTTTTTTAACTAATACAATAACTATTAATTTTCTTACATGGGAATCTAAAAAATGATTTTTAGGTTTCAAAGCTTGAGATCGAATCACATATATCTTTTGCAGCATTCTAATAAAATATAGAAATATAGATTATAGAGACTAAGACTAGGTACATTCTTAATCTCAAGTATTTGTATATGTTTTCTATGCTGCTCTTTCGTCTTTATGTACTTTACTTCGATCAAATCGAAGCCTGTTTTTATTGGCTGCAACATTATCTTGTATCGGTT
>DAIPKY010000297.1:0-1905 GCA_036769505.1 Nitrososphaeraceae archaeon | reverse complement strand
GACCATCACGGATTTCTTCAACTAGATATCCTTTCGAAGGAATAGCAGGACCCTTTGCTGCTTCAGGTATTTGATTTTTTTCTTCTTCTGTTTGATTTTCTTGGGCATAAACAACAGATGTAAATAATGAAATAGTAATAATAGCAAGAATTGATACTGTTGATAATAAAAATAATAATAACAAAGGGAGATTCCTCTGTATTTTCATTGATTATAGGTAAAAAACATAGTATTTTTAACTTTTAATTTTACAATCTCATTACCTGATTCTTGTTACTATATTAAACTATTAGATACAAATAGTATGTATAAGAAACATAAATGAACAAAAAAATATTGATTTTTATACAATATTATTATGGTTACGATTGGTCAAATTAATAGTTAATTTTGATCATCCAACAACATGCCATCTATATTATGGAGATGAAATAGGACGTCCTGGAACTATTCTTTCTTTCTTTCCTTGGCCTGATGCCCCTAAAGGTTACAGAGGAACAGGTCCAGCTGTAACAACATGTTTTTTTAATACCGCCAAACTCTATTGATTTTTGGAAAGATCGTCTGTAAAATAATGAATGATATTTGTTTTGAAGAACCTGTAAAACGTTTTGATGACAAGAACAAATAATAAGATTATTTGATCCTGATGGTATTGAATTAGAACTAGTTGCTCATTCATCAGCAAAGGAAAATGATGAAATTTGAATATCAATTAATAATTTAGATGAATCATAGAATTGTCTACTTTAGTACCCAAATCTTTAAGAACTGTTCCGAAATGTTCTAAAATCTCTTTTGTACCATTAGCCATAAGTGTTGAGTTATCTTTTGAAATTGAAACAAATTCATCCCCTGCATTCATAATAGTCATACTAGAATTTTTCAATTCCATATTGGCCTTTTTTAATTCTAATATTCCTTCAGATACGTTTCCATTGATGAAATATTGAGATGCTTGTGATAAATAAGAATCAACAGAATTAAAATCAAGTTGTGTTTCAATTACATTTAATAATTGTTCAAAATTTACTTGAATCTTGTTTTGAATGGTATCTTTTGCTGTTTTAAAATCTCTAAGAAATTGTTGAGGATCAGTTGAAGTATTAGGTTGGGCATTGACTAAATTGTGTTCCATAGAAGAAATGATGATAACAGAAAGAACTATTGAGACTAATATAATAAAAAGAATTATGATCCTTTTCATACATTAAGTATTGTTATACTTGTATATAATTATAATATATTGATAAAAATCTCAAGTAGAGCATTATAATTATAATATATAATTTTCTTTAACAAATGCTTTCAATTAAATGAATAGAATCTTAATGTTCTAAATATATATAATTTTTCAAAAGTCAAATTCCTAGAATGGATTTGAAGGTTATGTCTACAGGAAATAAAAAATTATGACAGATCTAGTCATTTACAATATGTATAATCCAGAAGATGACGTATTAGAAGAAAAAATATTGTGGACCATTGAATGATATGAATCAGAGTATTATGCTTTTTATGAAGGTGATGATATTGCGGTAGGTCAACAACCATTAAGGAAGTTTAATCCAGGTATGCCTTCAAATTATGAAAATATCAATGGACAAAATCAAACAATCTATCAAAAAGATGCGGATAATGATGAAGATAATAACGATTGTGATTTATCACACATTTCAATCCATGGCTTTGTTCTATCAATGGAGTAGGAGATAATCATTTAGGTTATGTAGGATTTAGAAATTCTCCTAATGGTTTAGAAAAAATAATGGAGCAATAGATAAAGTTGTTAATACTTAATTTTTCCTAAATTTTGATTCTGATTAAATAGTTTTATGTACCTCTTTACTGTTTTATTCATATTAAAATAATCATAACAGTTTCAAATTTATTAAAAGAATTTTT
>DAIPKY010000092.1:0-5752 GCA_036769505.1 Nitrososphaeraceae archaeon | reverse complement strand
GCTCGATAAACTTTGTCTGCACTTACCCCATGATAAATTAATAGCCATCCTTCTTTTGTTTTAATAGGTGATGGACCTCCGCCAACTTTAAGATTCTCCCAATCTTGTTCTGGCTTTAATAGTAAAACAGAATTACTTAATGTAGATTCTGTATTAGTAATACTTAACCATATACTAGGACGACTTATCTGATAATCTGGATTACTCAAACTAGTAGGTCGATGTAATATGAGAAAAGAACTGTTATTATCAGAAAATTCATAGTCTATCTTAAATTTATCTGGAAAGAAAATTACATCTTTGTTATTCTCAAAGTTTTTGGTAATAATACCTAACTTATCAAATTTGTCATAATTTTTTGTTACTGCTAACGCAGAGAAGATTTTTGGATGATTTTTTACGCACTCTGAGAGAACAACATAAGTAACAAAGATTTTATCATCAATTTGTGTTATTCGAGGGTCTTCCATACCATGTTTTTCATAATCTTCTGTGGGAAGAATTGCAATGTTAGGACGTCTTTCAAATTGAAACCCGTCACTGCTACTAGCATATCCTATTCTAGAAATATAATGGTCGTATTCGCCAATTGCTCTATATAGCATGTGAACGGATTTACCATCATATGATACTGAACAATTAAATACTGCCTTGGATTCCCACCAAATATCTTGATTAGGAGTTAGTATAGGATTTTTGGAATATCTCTCAAATATCGTCATTATATGCCCAATTATATAACAATAACAATATAATTAGTATTAGGATAGATGTTCCTAGATTGAAAATAGTAAACATTTAACTATAGTATTTATTTAATTATTCTTTTTTATTTTGTTTTAGAAGAACTATTATAATATTGTCTATTTAATGTTATTACTTGAATATAAAAGATGATTCTATTAATTTACATCGAATGTTAAAAGGTAAAATAGAAATTCAAAATCGTGTCCCTATAGAGAATATTTTTGCAAAAGAAAATAGTCTTATTAATTTAATTTATACTCCAGGTGTTGCATATGTTGCATCAGAGATTGGAGAGAATAAAGACTTAGCATATGACTTTACTTCTAAATGGAATAATGTGGCAATTATATGTGATGGAACAAGAGTATTAGGCCTTGGAAATATAGGTCCTTATGCAGCTCTTCCAGTAATGGAAGGTAAATCAGTCCTTTTTAAATTGTTAGGTGGGATAAATGCTGTACCTCTTTGTATTGAGACACAAAATAAAGAGGAAATAATAAAATTTGTAAAATATATCCAACCTTTCTTCGGTGCTATTAATATAGAGGATATAGAATCGCCTAAAGTTCTGGAAATTGTAGAACGGCTAAAAAAAGAGATTTCTATACCTGTATTTCATGATGATCAACATGGAACTGCTATAATTACCTTAGCAGCATTGATAAATTCTCTTAAAGTTGTAAGAAAGCAACTGGAACAAATTAAAATTGTAATATTAGGAGCAGGTTCTGCAGGATATGGAATAAATAAAATTCTTAATTCTGCAGGCTGTAAGTATACAATAGTAGTTGATAGCAAGGGTGCTATATATGAAGGACGCAAAGATTTGATCAACAATCAATTTAAATCCGAAATAGCATCTAAATCAAATCCTAATAACATACAGGGTTCATTGGACTCTGTCATCGAGGGATCTGATGTATTTATAGGGGTTTCAGGAAAAGGTAATATTTTAAATAATAAAGTAATATCTACTATGAGTGTTGATCCAATAGTTTTTGCATTAAGTAATCCGTATCCTGAAATAATGCCTTCCTCTGCTTTGGATGCAGGGGCTAAAATTGTGGCCACTGGTAGGTCTGATTTTCCTAATCAAGTTAATAATGCTGTCATCTTTCCATCAGTTATTAGAGCTTTATTAGATCTACGTGTTAAATTGTTGAATGAGAATTTAATGGTTAATGTTGCATATGCTATAGCAAATTTAGTAGAAATCCAACATCTAAAAACTGATTATATAATACCCCAGATAAATGATCAAAGAATTCTTCCTGTTGTTACTCAGACTTTAAAGAATGTAATACAACAAACAGTGACTCATAATTATGAGAAAGAAACTAAGGAGGATGGTAAAAAAGTTAAGTTCTAAAAAATGAATGAATATACTATATTTTTATTTCTTTATACCGTGAATATTTGTATGTTTATAAAGAACAATACAATATGTATAGGGAATGATATCGTATAATTATTTTATCTTATATAAGTATAATAAAATAAACTGAAAAATTCATGGTCAGCTATTTATACTTTCTATGCTTTTTCATGATATGCAAAACAATAGCAAAAACTTTCTGGCATTAGCTACCACATCAATTTTATTTACTATCATTGCGGTCTCTTTTTTTCCTACTGATGACCTAAAAGCTGATGCACAATCAGCAAATGCTACAAAATATAATCTTGAACCGTTCCTCTCATTGCAAGGTTCAACATTCCAAGATATTCCTAACAATGAATCATTAAGTCTTAGTAATTTTAGTATAGCAACATGGTTTAAAACGAGTCAAAATTATACTGAACCTGGTACTATTGTGAACAAAGGTGGAATGGGGACTGATGAGCAAGGCATGAATTTAAATTACGGAATTTGGATTAATGAAAACAATGCAGTGACTGGGGGATTTGAAGCAGAATCTGGAGATGATTTTATTGTGAATTCATCCAAGAATTATAATGATGGAAATTGGCATCATAGTCTTTTAACATTTAATGGCTCACTGTTATCGCTATTTATCGATGGCAAATTAGTAGCAAATCAAAGTGGCATCACTGACCAACCAGATAATACTGGGGACCAACCTCTACGCATTGGAGCAAATTCGTTGAATGAAGATAAATTCTTTAAAGGAGACGTTGATGAAATAAGAGTATTGGATAGAGCATTGAATGAATCTGAAGCAAAGGACACATATTCTGGTAACAAATTTAATACAACAGGACAAAAACTGTTCTTGTCATATGGAGATAATACCAATAAATAGTCAAGCGAAGCCTAATCATACAAAATAGGTTATTTTTTTATTTTGATTTTTTTCCAGGATATCGACATAAAACATTCTTAAATTATTATTATATTATTTGTTGTTAATTTTATAAGGATAAATATTGAACGACTATGAGTTAGATAATATAATACTAAGAAATAAAATAAATTTTTATTGATTAAAGTAAAGACCTGGTTATAAAATATCATTATAACCTAATAGTTATAAAAATTCCCTTATTCTACATATAACATTAATATTTGACACTGTTCTATTAATTTTATTGGGATTAATAGAACGTTTTTTATCTATATTCAGAGCAAAAGCTCATTCCGTTGCTGATAGATTTGAAGATCCAAACGAAATGCTAAATTATTCTTTCGAAAAACAACATGAATTAATAAATAAATTAAGACGAGATATAACCACAGTTGTAACTTCAAAAAAGCGACTTGAAATTCAAAAAGCAAAACTAAGCACTAATCTTTCTACTTTAGAACAACAAGCTCGTCGATCACTCGAATCAAATCGAGAAGATTTGGCAAGATTAGCCTTAGAAAGAAAGAATTTGTTGCTTACACAAATTAAAGAATTAGAAAGACAGATTAGTGATATAGAAAAAGAGCAAAATAAATTGGAAGATGCTGAGAGAAGACTTTCTTCTAAAATAGAAGAATTCAAGACACGTAAAGAAATGATAAAAGCTCAATATTCCGCTGCCGAAGCTCAAGTGAAGATAAAGGAAAACATGTCAGGGATATCAGAAGAAATGAATGACCTTGGTATGGTATTAAATAGGGTAGAAGAAAAGACAGAAAATATGAAGGCTAAGGCACAGGCATTGGATGAAATGATAGACTCTGGAACATTAACTGATATTACAACATCGTATTCTGCTGGGGGGGGTTTAGATATTGAAAAAGAACTTGATAAAGCTTCGCTAGATAGATCAGTCGAAGAAGAATTAACAAAATTAAAAACTGAAATCGGCAAAACTTAGTTATTGTACTGATAAAAGAGTAAAATTGTATGAGTAGAACTGATACTATTCTAAGAATATCTGGTAAAGGACAATTCAAAATAAATTCAGTTATCTTAGACAAAATTAACGAAATTGATAATTCAATTGTTACGTTGATTGAAAACTATTCCGGAGGAACAAGAGACCATAAAACTACACAAAAAGATCTACAAGAAAAATTGACTGAAATGATTAGTTTAATAACATCAAATGGACAACCATTGGATGTTAAAGAAATTGTTAAATCTGACACTATAATTCTAGATTCTGATCTTTCTATTGAAGAAGCAACAAAAATTTTTAAAGGAGAAGGAGTAATCTAACTTAAATAGATTATAATTTTCTCTCAAAGGTATCAATAAAAAACATTATTAGAATATCATTAAATTTCTTCTTCCTTTTTCATTCTTCTAGGTAATACAAGATAAAAGTAACATATCTTTGTGTACATAATAAATTAAAAGCAAAGTATAATAAATAGAACAATACAAATTGTTATCCTATTATGAATAAATCTTTTATTATGAATGCTCTTATAATTGTATTATTAATAATTGTTGGTTTAATATTACTCAAATTTTTGACTCAATTGGTTATAATAGTTGTTATAATAGGTGGAGCTTACATAATGTATAGGCTTTATTTAAAAAATAAACGTAAATTTTGACTTGTACAATAAAAAATTAATTTTATTTCTACGATCGCACAAATGTAGTTTTTCAAGAGTGAATTTTGAGTCTTTCTAACTTGTTCTATTTTCACTACCGTCTAGTTAAAATAGTTAATACTTGTGTAAATTTTCATAAAATTTCTTTATAATTGATATATTACTATATCTTAAAAAAAAATGAAAGTTATGAATGTTGGACACCAAAAGCGATTTTGACAGTAGCCCTATAAAGTTCGATTTTTCCTGAAGGATCCACTTTTCCTGTCATATCAACAACCTCTAAGCCAGTTATTCCCTTTATTGTTTTACTCGCTTCAGTAATAGCAACTTGAACAGCATCTTCCCATCCCTGCGTTGAACTTCCTACAATTTCTATTATTTTTGCAACATCGGTCATTATAACTGGAAAGATTATAATTAATATTATTTAAGTTTTTTCTAATCAATAATTTTTTATTTTTTCATTCACTAATTTTAAGAGAATGTTATGTTTCTCATTTCAATAAATAATATAATTTCCCTATTAGCAAGTTTGATATATCGAATTGTTATGATCCTTTATACAATATGGATGATTTACAATGGCCTATGGAGTAGTATTTATCCTTTTCTAAAATGGAATATTCCAGATAGGATACCACAATGAGGGATTTTCTTCAATTTTTATTGTGTCCGATAATTCCTTCATTATCTTAAATTCTTGATCATGATTTCTTTTTTTATTATTCCATGATGACGAGAATGGTACAAAGGGATAAAATTTGTCAAGTTTATAATTATATATCAAATATTGGTTATTGTTTACAGGATCATTATTATTTGTCCCATATCCGCTTGAAAATTCAAATATGTTTGCTAATAATTGTCGTGAAAAATTTTTTTCATGAATAATATCTCCTATTGCGTTTATTACTGCCACTATTTCTTCTATTGATTTTCCTTTGATGATGAACCATAGATAGCCATAATTATCTATTTTTGAGTCAAATGTAACGTCAAAATTAATATTTTTTTTATCTATTACAACTTTTAAAAAGTTATCAACAT
>DAIPKY010000296.1:0-1915 GCA_036769505.1 Nitrososphaeraceae archaeon | reverse complement strand
GGGAGTTGAATAGTCATGGTTTCAGTGTTCAATAACAACAGTTTGATTGGTAGAGATATATAAAAAAATGAGTGACCAGATCCTCAACTAAGATGCCAAGAAAAAGGTTTTCGGTTGGTGTCGGACAACGTTAATCATTCTTATGGTTAGGTATATTTTATATGTAACTATACAAAATTTCCCTTTCTTTTTGAATAAACAAAGAGGAAAAAATAATGATTGATTGATTATTTATTTTTCAATTGGATTATTGATCATATTTCCCCATTCAGTCCATGAGCCATCATAATTTTTTACATTTGGATAACCAAGAAGATATTTCAAAACAAACCATGTATGTGACGAACGTTCTCCTATTCGACAATATGTAATAACTTCTTTGTCTGATGTAATTCCTTTTGGTTCATATAATTTTTTTAAATCCTCTACAGATTTAAAAGTACCATCTTCATTAACTGCTTGACCCCAAGGAATATTTTGTGCGCTAGGTATGTGTCCTCCTCTTTGGGCATGTTCTGTTGGATATTCTGGAGGAGCAGTTATCTGACCTGTAAACTCAGCTGGACTTCTTACATCAACTAAAGTACCTTGTTTTGTCATTACACTATTTCTCACATAATCTAAATATACTCTTATACTCTCATCAGGTTCAACAGCCTGAAAGTTACCTTTTGAGAAATTTGGACTTTCTTTTGAAATTTCTCTATCCTCTTCAAGCCATTTTTTTCTTCCTCCGTTCATTAGTCTAATGTCTTTAAAGCCATAATATTTAAAAACCCAGAAAGCGAAAGCAGCAAACCAATTATTAAAATCTCCGTATAATACAAGAATAGTATCATTATTTATTCCAGCTTTTTGTAATAATGCTGTACAATCATCTCTTGAAACGATATTTCTAGAAAGAGGATCATTGATATCTTTTTTCCAATCAAATAAAGCAGCATTAGGTATATGACCTAAATCATAATTTGCTTTTGGGTCGTAGTCAACTTCAGCTATCCTAACATTATTATCATTTATATGATCTTCTATCCATTGTGTATCTACTAAAACATTTGGATTTGCATATTCCATAAGTCTAGAAAAACAAAACATTGTTATAAGTCTTTTATATTTTTTCATTTTAAATAATGAGTAGACAAATATATTAAGAAAATTCATTGAAAAGTTTACTGAGATTTATAATAATATATAATATTAACTATAATAAATTAATTTTTTTTATATTAGTAAAAAAGTGACTTAGAGCCTATCCCAAAAATAGATAGGATTATAGCTCCTCCATCATATCATCTTTATTTATACTACAATTGAACAAAAGGAAACATCATAAACATATTATTAGAACAATTATACGCATTCCAGATGATTTATGGAATGAAATTAAAAATATTATGCCACATGAAAAGCCAGATAATACTATAGATCGTCCAATTATTCCGTAAAGAAAAGTAATTGATGGAATACTCTATGTCTTGAGAACTGGTTGCCAGTGGAAAATGTTGCCTAAAGAATATGTTTCTAGTTCTACATGTCATAGAAGGTTTCAAGAATGGAGAGAATCAGGTATTTTCTATACTTTATGGACAATATTACTACAAAAATACGATAAGAAGATAGGAATTAAGTGGAATTGGCAATCTCTTGATAGTATATCAGTAAAATCACCTTTAGGGGGGGCAATGACTGGACATAATCCAACTGATAGAGGAAAATTAGGAACTAAAAGACATATTGTTACAGATAAAAATGGCATTCCCTTGTCTATTGTTATAACATCTGCAAATACTCATGATGTTACTGTTGCAATCAATACAGTTGATAATATGGTTATCAAAAGACAATCATCATCAACAGACAGAAATAAGAAAAAGAAGCAGAATCTATGTCTTGACAAAGCATATCATTCCAAAGA
>DAIPKY010000295.1:0-1920 GCA_036769505.1 Nitrososphaeraceae archaeon | reverse complement strand
AAACTAAATTATTTTTAGAAAAGCTACAACAAAGTGGTGGTCCTCCACTCTATACATTAACGCCCACTGAGGCTCGTAATGTACTGTCTGGACTTCAGGCAGGTCCGATAGAAAAACTTCCAGCTGAAATAGAAAACAAAATTATTCCAGTGGGTCCTAATGGTGAAATATCTATTCAGATAGTCAGACCCCTAGGTAGTGGCAATGAAACTCTACCTGTTGTAATGTACACCCATGGTGGTGGATGGGTGCTAGGTAATTTTGATACTCATGAGAGATTGTTAAGGGAACTTGCTAATGGTGGACATGCAGCAATTGTATTTGTTAACTATACGCTCTCTCCTGAAGCAAAATATCCACAATCTCTAGAAGAAGCATATGCTGCTACAAAATGGATTTCAGAGAATGGTCAAAGCCTTAATTTAGACTCTTCACGTTTAGTAGTAGCAGGTGATAGTGTAGGAGGGAACATGGCCACTACACTTGCACTACTTGCACAAGAGCGTGGCGGACCTCCTATTATCTTCCAAATGCTATTTTATCCAGTTACAGATGCCAACTTTAACACTTCTTCATATATTACATATCAAGAAGGATACTTTCTTACGCGTGATAATATGAAATGGTTTTGGGATAATTATACTTCAAATGATACTAATAGAAAAGAGCCAACTGTTTCTCCACTGCAAGCATCAATTGAGCAGCTTAGTGGATTACCACCTACACTAATCATAGTAGGGGAGAATGATGTACTTCGGGATGAAGTTGAAGCATATGCTCATAAACTGATGCAGGCTGGCGTTCCTACTACTGCAATTCGTTACCTTGGTGCTATTCATGACTTTATGATGCTTAACCCAATTAGTGATACTCCTGCAGCAAGAGGTGCAATAGATCAGGTATCACATACACTTCAAGAAATATTTTCAAAGTAGAAAAACCCTTCTTAATATTAGATATAGCAAAATATCTTACTATATTCACCACCATCCTGACTTTTCATCATTTTGATAAAAAGAATATAATTTACACTTTCTTTTAATGGACACATTTTTCTTTATTATTATGGGTATTGCTTATATTAAAATCATAATAACAAATTTTGAAAACTTATATCAACAGCTTACAATATTCAAAATATACTTTAGAAAATTTGGAAATGAGTGTATGAGGAATTTCAAGATATGTTAAAAAATAATAACTGGTCCCACTTTATAGAAGGGTTCAAATCCCACTGGTCTCATTATATAAATGGATTCATGTATTTGCTTTTGATCTTAATTTTGAAAAGTTACTATAGCTTTGTATCAAAAGTGAACCCCTCCTCTCATTAATGGGACCAAGCAGATATGAATCTAATTATGCTATTGATTTGTTAAATTCGAAGTATATGATATTCACTACTAATCTATTTAATAGTTAAAAAAACAATAGAAAATATCATTAATAAATTGTCAAAATTGAATTTCTTATTCTTATGATTTATTTTATTTCTATATCTCCTTTTTGTAAATGTACAGTTAATTTATGCAATTCCATGTCTCCTAAACTATTTCCAAAGTCAATTTTACATTCTTCACATTTATATTGATAATTTGTCTTTTCTTTATTTTTTTCATTATTATTGTTATCTTTGTTAGTAATATTCCCCATACTTTTCCTTATAACACGTATTACAAACTCCCTGATAAATATTTAAGATAGATTGATTTATTTATGAAAAGTATTTAATAGGTCCACTCTGTGATCTGGGTTCATATTGAATTCTTTAGCTCAAAACGCGAAAGAGAAAGAGAACAGGAATTTTGTTGAACTTGTAAATAAATTTATCGAGTTTACACAAACAGAAGTATATAAAGGCGTTAATCCTGGTGGCCATTATAAGGCAGTATGGACAAGAGATGCAGCTTTTATCCTCAA
>DAIPKY010000026.1:9655-17967 GCA_036769505.1 Nitrososphaeraceae archaeon | reverse complement strand
CATCAAGAGAAGTAGAGTTAACATTGTCCAACAATGCATTATTTATCATAGTAGAAAGGCTAGGTTCTTGCCCTCCAAAAATAGACCTGGGCTTAAATTCTTCTGCATTGACCTTGTCCAGTATTAATCCTATTATTAATAGCGAAATCGCAAATACAAATGTCAATAGTGAAGTTATCGTCTTTAATCATAGGTTCTTACTCAATTAGGTATATTTAATTTGGGACATTTGGATCCATAGTATTTTATAATTATAATAAATAAGAAAATAATAACTAATAAATTCACAAGTAATTATTTCAGAAAAGAGAGATTTACCAATCATTAAAAATAATATTATTGAAGATTTTAGTATTACAAAATATAATAGAATTAATATAGCAAATAATAATATAAATATATAAAGCAAGTATACAAAAATTTGTTTCTGTCTAACTATGATTATTTTTCTAATGTTCTTATTTATTCAATCCACTCAATATATAAGTATGAACATATAACTTGATATTCCTCTCCCTCAGCAGCTAAAATTGTTGCATCAAGAGAAGTAGAGTTAACATTGTCCAACAATGCATTATTTATCATAGTAGAGAGGTGAGAATGGGAATTTTGGTATGAATGTATAATAAGTTTGTATATACATTTTATCATCGATTATATTTATGTATTTACTAAATTAATTATTAAAAGAAAAAATTTGTAATAAAATGTAATAGAACATAAAATCTTTTTGTTATTATGGATATTATTATAATTATAATAAATATATTGTTAAAGTATAATTTCCAATTTCACATTATGAAACTAATATATGTCCATCTACTAATACTATAATTTTAAATACTAATTATTTTTATTTATTATTTAATTTAGGCCATATTCTTTAATTGTGTATATCATTAATTATATGTAAGGGTTTAACATTTATCTTTAAAAACGAATAAAAAGAAGATTATCTAAACTTTGATGTGCAATTAACAAGAAATAAAGTTAAAGATCACCATATTAAATATATTTTTGTAACAGGGGGTGTTCTTTCAGGATTAGGTAAAGGAGTAATTTCCTCTTCTATAGCTAAAATTTTACAATTAACAGGTCTTAATGTTTCATGCGTAAAAATAGACCCATACGTAAACTATGATGCAGGAACTATGAATCCTGTTGCGCATGGGGAGGTATTTGTAACATGCGATGGGGGAGAATGTGATATGGATATAGGAAATTATGAACGATTTTTAAATATGGAATTATCTAGGGATCATAATATAACAACAGGACGAATTTATTCTGAAGTAATAGGGGATGAAAGACAAGGTAAATATCTAGGACAGTGTGTCCAGATCATTCCTCATGTTACTGATGCAATTAAAAATAAACTAAGAAAAATATCTATCCAAGAAGACCTAGACATATTGGTAATTGAATGTGGAGGAACTGTGGGAGATATTGAAAGCCTACCTTTCTTAGAGGCTTTTCGACAAATGAAACTTGAAGAAGGAGATTATAATACACTATTTGTTCATGTAACTTTAGCACCAATCTTGGATGTAGTAGGTGAACAAAAAACGAAACCCACACAACATAGTGTACAAGAACTTAGAAGGATAGGTATTAATCCAGATCTTTTAGCAGTAAGATGTAAAAATATTCTATCGGATGATGCAAGGAGAAAAATATCCCTTTTTGCCAACGTAAATTCAAATTGTGTTTTTTCTTGTCACGATGTTAATTCTATTTTTTTAGTACCAGAAATTCTAGCAAATCAGGGAATTGTTAGTATAATAGACAATAAATTAAGATTACAGAATCTTTTTATAAAATGGTCTAACTGGAAGCTAATAGCAAGATCCTTTTCAGAATATAGTAAAAAAGTTTATGTTGCAATAGTTGGTAAATATGTATCTCTTCCTGATAGTTATGTAAGTGTATATCAGTCTCTTTCTCATGCAGCAGCTAAGCTAGGAAATAAATTGGAAGTATCATGGATTGATTCTGAAAAATTTGATACTACTCCTAAAGAAAAAATTTCGTTACTTAAAAAATTTGATGGTATTCTTGTTCCAGGAGGATTTGGAAAACGTGGTTCTGAAGGTATAATTAATGTGGCTAATTTTGCACGAGAGGCAAATATTCCTTTTCTTGGAATATGTTTTGGATTTCAATTGTCTATTGTTTCATTTGCGAGAAATGTATGTGGGATTGATAATGCTAATTCTACTGAAATAGATCCACATACCTCTGATCCTATAGTTGAATTTATGCCTGAACAAAAGACAATGAATAGTATGGGAGGAACGATGAGACTGGGTAGTCATAAAATACTAATAAATTCGAATACACTAGCGTCAAAAATATACTCAAAGAATTTTATTATTAGAAGACATAGACACAGATTTGAATTTAACAAAAATTATTTATCTGTTTTAAGTAAAAACGGAATGATTTTATCAGGGTATTCTGACAATGAAAAAAGAACAGAGATATTAGAAATTCCTAATCATAAATTTTATTTTGCCGTTCAATTTCATGCAGAATTTGATAGCCGACCAGGAAAACCAGAACAGGCATTTGAGGCCTTTATTAAAAATGCTTCTTTCAAATTTTGAGCTCATAGGTTCTATGTCTTGCATCACGTAATGATGTTTTCTTTTTTACATACCCTCTATTCACAAGATGACCTAAAGATAGTCTGATTGTTCTTTCAGGTAATAATGTTTTAGTAGCTAAATCCTTCTGGCTCATAGACCCTTCATACTCTAATATTTTCAATATTAGCTTTGCACTAGGGGGCATATTCAATAATTCTTCAGCAATTTTAACTTTTTTAGCAATCAACGAAGTAACTGAACTATCACCTATCAATCTCACGAGTTTTGCTGGATATTGGTGTTTACTACATCTTAGAATTTTTTTAATGCCTAATCTTCTTCCACCATCTAAAACTACTTCACAATGATATCTACTTAGAATATCCGATATTTCCAATATACAACTATCTGAAAAAATTAATGGTCTTCTAGTATTATCTACAGAATTCACAGATACTGCTACAAAAACTTTTGAATTCTGTAGAATCATAGGACCTCCTGCAGACATTGAATAGGCTGTCGATCCAGTAGGGGTTGATACGATTACTCCATCGCTATTGTCATGCCATACGTTATTTTTGTCAATACTGAGTATATGTTCCATTAATGTAGCACTTTTACTTGGAAATACTGCAACATCATTTAATACAGGTTCCATTTCCTTGCCATCTACATTTACTCCTAATCTAACAACTTCATCAATTCTATAATCATTTTTTTTTAATCTTGGAATGATTGTTTCCAAATCGCGTACATCTATTTGAGCTAAAAATCCAGTAGATTCCGATTCATATATTCCTATGACTGGCGCCGATTCATCCACTACCTTATGAAAATAATCTAAAATAGCTCGATCTCCACCAATAATAAACACTAAATCTACCTGATTTGCTAGATTAAAGTTATTTTCAGTCATAATAATAGTTTGAATAAATGAATTATCAAGGATTTTTTTAATTTTTGATTCCAATAATATATTCTGAGGATGAGCACCAACTAGTGCAATTTTCATTATTTTCTTTATAATATCTAATCTCTCATTTAAATTTAAATTTTTTTTGTTATTATTATTATTTAAATTTAGTATATCATAATTTTATATTCAATTTGTTAGATGGGTCCAGACCTGAAATTAATTAATTGCCTTTTATTTATATGAGTTATATTACCAGAACCTTTAAAATATGGATTCAGAATCATAATTATATGCCAAAGAAACGTACAAGTCGCGGCCGTACTAAAGGAGGAAAAGGTAGTTCAGGAACTGTTCATTGTAGTCAATGTGGAGCTATGGTTCCTAGAGATAAAGCAAAAAAGATTACAGGCAGGATAACCTTAGTGGAACCTACTTTAGCTAAAGAGTTAAGAGCACAAGGAGCATATATTTCTCCAGCAACTGATGTAAAATTTTATTGTGTTTCTTGTGCTGTTCATAGAGGGATAGTAAAGGTTAGATCTGAAGTAGAAAGAAGAGTAAATACTAGACTTAGATAATTATTCTAGTATTTTTAATGTCTTATATATTCTTTGTATAATCGTAATAATAGAAATTCCTATAACTATTATAACACCATATTCTAGCGAATGAGGAAAAGAAAGTAATCCCATTACTGCAAGAATTAGTATTCTTTCTGCTCTTTCTCCGAATCCTACTCCGCTTAAATCAATTCCGAATGTTTCTGCACGAGATCTAATATAGCTTACCATTAAGGATGATGATACAGCTAACAGACACAATATAGGATTAGCGAATCCTCCTATCGCTATTCCCAAAAATATTATTGTCTCAGAAATCTTGTCTAATGTAGAATCAAGAAAAGAACCTTTTCTAGATGTTCTCTTAGTAATCTTAGCGACACTACCATCAATCACATCAAAAAAACCCCCTGCTAATAAGACAAGGCTACCGATGGCTGAAAAATTTATTATTGGATCTATTTGTAAGGTATTAAATCCAAAAATAATAGAAGAAATAATAGTTATAATGAACCCAATTAATGATAGTGTGTTTGGGGATAAGCCAGTAGATGAAAATAAAAAACCAATCTTCTCCAAAATCGGTTGTAAACTTTTCCTAAATTTGTTTAGCACTAATTTAGACCATTAATTTCAACTATTATCTCTTTAGATTCTTAACATTTAACATCTTTATGAATGGGATTAGTAAAAATTTAATTATATTTTATTCAAAAGTTTGTATGGGTGATTTAAACACAATATTGGTTTTTGGTGCTCATCCCGATGACATAGAAATAGGCATGGGAGGTACTATTACAAAATTGGCAAAGCTTGGTTATGATATAGTCATGGTTATAGCTACACTACCAAATTTTACTATTGCAGATAAAAAAGATGAAAGAAAATTGGAAGCGATATCTTCTGCTACTATTTTAGGTTGTAACTCTCCAGAATTTTTAGATTTATCTCCTGAAGACATAGTGTTTGGTAGAAGAATGGTGTCATTAATTGATTGTTTAATAAAGAAATATAAAACAACTACAGTTTATACGCAATGGATAGGTGATTCCCATCAAGATCATCAAATTCTGACGCAATCTGTTATTGCTGCCTCAAGGGACGTTAATAATTTGTATATGTACGAAACAACAATACCTGGAGGGTTAACAGAAAAAGCCTTTAGGCCACAACTATTTGTGGATATTACTAAAGAAATTGAAAATAAAACAAAGTCTTTAAAGTGTTTTAAATCACAGAATCTTAGATGTGGTCCTTTTTGGATAGATGCTATTGTTGGAAGATCGCTATATCGTGGATATCAAATGAACACAAAACATGCTGAAGCATTTGAAATTGTGAAAACTGTTCAATTTTAGATATAAAAAAGGATAATTGATGATGTTTATTGCATTATTTTTTTAGACATTTTTTTGTAAAAAAGAAGAAAAACTGCTTGCCCAGTCAGAGCTATGACTACAGAAAGTGCTATACCTGTAACTTCGATCAATCGTCCGAGAAAAATCATTAAGGAAATTTGTAATATTTGATAAATAATTGCTCCAATAACTACCCCTTTTGTATTACCTTCACTTAAGAATTTTGAATTAATAATATATGCTATCATCATTGGAATTATTCCAATGCTGATTACTCTTATAGCATCTAATGAATTCTGATACTGAGGAAAAAATACATTTATGAGAATTGGACTCAAAAAATAGAGTAAAGCTGCTAGACCTATAGATAATCCAAATCCGATTATTTTTAACTTTGTTTTTTTGTGTCCACTTGATTCCTCAGGAATTAGATATTGGAAAAAGCTAATTGGGACCATTCCTAGAAACATTAAAAATTGAAAACCTAATTGATAATATCCTAAAATAGCATATCCAAAAATGGAAGGTATAATAATTTTATCAAAGTACATTAATAATGCATTTGACATATTGAACGAATAACTATGTAAAGCAAATTTCATTTTTCCACTAATCTCACTAAAATCTTTTTTAAAATATTTGATTGAAAGAAAATATTTATGACTAAATAAGAAAAAAGAGACTGTAAAACCAATTATAATTCCAGGAATACCAATAATGTAATATAAGATGATGGAAAATAAAAGTTGACAACCTCTCGCTCCAATATTCGCAATTGCATATTGTTTATAAGATTTCCTTCCAAGGAATTCATATATACTCATCATCCAAAAACTCATTCCAACTACGAATAAACCTAATAACCAATCTCTCTGTGCTACAATCAATGCAGCAATAATACTTGAAATTAATATAACCTGGTTTGCTGCAACATGAATTTTATTATGTCCTTTCGGGATGAAAGTTGTAATAGCTGTATTCAAACCCAAAAGAGCAAAACTAGAAGCCAAGGAAGCCATTGAAATCATATAACTAGTTTCCCCATATTCTTCTACACTCTGTAGTGATGCTAACAAAAGCCAAAATCCTCCTGTTAATAAAGCACCAAAGATATTTCCCAATATGATATATACTAGACCTTTGTTAGATTTTAGAAACTTAGCAATTATATTCACGTTATCTTTTAATTATAAAATAAGACTATCAATAAAATAGTTTATATCATTTAAACGATATCTTTTTTAAGATGAAATCTATAGAGAATTTTAAGTTTACAATTTCCTACAATTTTCTGTGTGGGATTGTTAAATTTCATTGTTTTAGGTCAGTAATTTAAACAAGTTATAGGAACTATATAACCTATCATAAACATGATAAATAATTATGAAACAAAATTGGGTTTGTTATAAATATTTTGAAACCTTTTTTATATAAATGGATGAGAAGATTTTAAGAAAACTTAGTTATCGAAAGAAAATAAGTAGTAATGGTATTTTTAATGTAAAAGGTAACTGTAGATGGTCATAGGGGTATTTTTAAATAGTAGAATAAATGTTAAAAAAATCTAGGAGCAAATTATATGAAAAATTCCGATAGAAAATTTCAGTTGTTATCGGCTGGACTAATTACTCTTTTTTCTTGTATTTTATTACTTAACTCGAATTATGTATTAGTTGAATCTCAAACGTCACCGACATTTCTTACCCTTGGGGGGTCTAATTTTTTAGATGTTGAAAATAGCGAAAGATTACAATTAAAAGACTTTACGTTATCCACGTGGTTTAGAACAGACAAGCAGGATTACTTAGAGCCTGGAACTATTGTTAACAAAGGTGGAATGAATGATGACACTCCTGGAAAAAATCTGAATTATGGTATTTGGATTACTCCAGAAGAATTCCTTCAGGGAGGGTTTGAAACCCAAAGAGGAACCAATATTTTCGTTACTTCAAAACAAAAATTTAACGACGGAAATTGGCACAATGCTATACTTACTAATGACGGTTTATTTTTGAAATTGTATGTAGATGGAGTTGAAATGGGTAAAATATCTACATTAGGGGCAATCCCAGATATGCAAGGATTACAATCCATAAGATTAGGTGCCAATGCACTTAATCTTGACAAATTTTTTACTGGCGATATAGATGAAGTAATTCTTTGGGACCGTGCTTTGTCGTTAGAAGAAATTTTTAATTTTTACAATTACGATGAAATCCCATCTAATGGTAGAATCTTGTATCTTCCGTTTTCATCCATTTCTCCTATTCAGTCATCTTACAAATATCAACCGTTTAAAACATTTGAACAAACCGAAAAAGACGCTATCGAGAAAGAAGAGTCATTTCGTTTAAGTAATTTCTCACTTGGTACCTGGTTTAGAATTGATAGAATAGACCATAACGGGCCTATTGTTCTCTTGAATAAAGGGGGTTTTGGAGGAGAGCGTCCAGGGGAAAATCTTAATTACGGTATATGGCTGAATCCCTCAGAGACCATAGAAGGAGGATTTGAAACCAAACCTGGAACTAACGTATTTGTATCCTCACAAGAAAAATATAATGATGGTCTATGGCATTATGTATTATTAACATATGACAATAAAATTTTAAAATTATATATTGATGGTGTTCTAGTAGATAGTAAAATTACTTCCGGCGCAATTCCTGATAATAGCGGAGACCAAGACTTTGTGATTGGTGGAAATTCGTTTATGGATGACAAGTTCTTCAAAGGAGATCTAGATGAGATTAGAGTATGGAATAGATCTCTTAATGCAGAGGAGGTATCTAACGGATTCAACAATAATACTTTTAATACAAATGGACAGATTTTTTCTGAGTCGTACTCTGATTTAGACACACAAACACCACCACCATCTACAGAAACT
>DAIPKY010000026.1:0-9555 GCA_036769505.1 Nitrososphaeraceae archaeon | reverse complement strand
CCAGACACACAAACACCACCACCATCTACAGAAACTCCAGACACACAAACACCACCACCATCTACAGAAACTCCAGACACACAAACACCACTTCTTAATAGTAACTCTACAGGATTCTTATTACTGAAGACAAATGTTATCAATGATAATAACGGTACAAAACAAGCATCTAATTTCACAATAAATATGAAAGGTTCACAAGCGTCTCCTTCTTCATTTAAAGCCGTACAGTCACCGTTAGCTCAGTTGATAGAAATTGTACAAGGACAGTATTCAGTTCAGGTCTTAGGTACTGAAGGCTATGATGTTAAATTTAAAAATGATTGTTCGGCATTTACAATTGAAAATAATATTACAGTTTGCACAATTACGTTGAACGATTTATTAATCCCACCACCATCACAATGCCCTCCAGGTCAACACCTTGCAGCAAGTCAACATCTTGACCAAACAACACAAGTATGTGTTCCAGATCCACGACCTCCACCAAGTAAAAGTGCAAGTGGGTTCTTATTACTAAGAACAAATGTAATAAATGATAATGGTGGCACAAAACAAGCACCTGACTTCACAATAAATATTTTAGGTTCACAAGCATCTCCTTCTTCACTAAAAGCGGCACAATCACCATTAGCGCAGGTAATAGCAATTGAACAAGGACAATATTTCGTTCAAGTCGTAGGTATTGAAGGCTATGATGCTAAATTTAAAAATGAATGTGCAGGATTTATGATTCAAAACAATACTAAAGTCTGTACGATTACGCTAAACGATCTGTCAACAACACCTCCCCCTTCATCTAATGGAAATGTTGATGCAAAGTTTACACCTGAAAGCAAGAAAGCCAATCCTAATGAACTTGTAATATTAGATGGATCTGGATCTATCGGCAACATCACTAATTGGTCTATTGCCCAAACAGCTGGCCAACCAAATGTGGTTTTGGAAAATGTTCCTACAAAACAGTTCTCAAAGCAATTTACAATGCCAGACACAGAAGATATCCTGAAATTCACTCTAACTGTCAGAAATGATCAAACAGGAAAACAGGATACAGACATCATGACAGTCAGCAAGACATTAACAACTCCTCCTCCACCACCACCAACAGGAGATGATAATTTTGTTCCATTCAAGTTTGCTGCAGCAGGAGATTGGGGCTGTAGCTCTAATGCAAAGAAAAATGTACAATCAATACTTTCAAAACAATCAGACTTAGTTTTAGGATTAGGTGATTACTCCTATGAATCAAAAGCCGATTGTTGGCTGGATACTATTTCACCGATAAATGATAAAATGAAAATTACTATAGGTAATCATGATAGTGACGAAGAAGAAGGTCCTGAGATTACAGTTCAATTATTAGATCATTTCAAATTGAATAAGCAATATTATTCATTCAACAAAGGAAATGTCTTTTTCTTAATAATGTCAACTCAAGATTCTTACTCTAAAAATTCTCCACAATTTAACTTTGTTAAACAAGAACTAGAAAAGGCATCAAAAGATCCAAATATTGACTGGATAGTGGTCTATTATCATAAACCAATGTATGCTTCCTCAACTAAACATGAAGGTCTTACAAGCTTTAGAGATATTTATCATCCCTTATTCGATCAGTATAAAGTAGATTTAGTATTAGCTGGACATAATCATAATTATCAAAGGACGTTTCCATTACATTTCAATGAAGCAAATTCAGATAGACCAACAATAGTTAATAAAAATCCAAATACCTATAACCAAATAGGTGCACCAATATTCATCACATCCGGTACAGGCGGTACAGGTCTACATTCACTTGGTACTCAAGCTGAATTTAATGTTAAACAGTTTGGAAAATTTGGTCATATCAATATTGATGTAAGTAGAGGTACTTCAGACAAGTTAATCGGAACTTTTTATGATCTGGCAGGAAATAAGTTAGATGAATTTACAATAACTAAAACTTTATCTTCTATTCCCACTACACAATCATTATCTCCATCAACTAATTCATCTACACAATCCTTAACAGCTACTAGTACTCCCATTACAACTACACAAAATTCTAATGTAGATACGTTTGGAATTAAGAAAATTTATCCCACAAAACCCGGAGGAGAAGAATGGTTTATGAATATGGATAATATGAAGGCAGATCATCGATTTGAAATCCGTGGAAGTGGGCAAGAGGTTAAAAAGAATTCGGACGCAAGTTGGTCTCCCATATCAAATGAAAAAGTCAGATTAGTAGTATTTACCAGTGATTCTAAAGGTAAATTTGATGATAAAAATATGTCAACATACAATTTGAAGGAATTAGCTGCGAGAGGTCATTGGTATAACGCAAATGATTGGAAGAATATCGAAATGGGAGGTTACTTTAAACTCAATAATGCGGATGATCTAAGATCTGGATATAGCTTCTATTCAAGGTCTATAGATCATAGTAGTACACATGGAGGATGTGTAGGAGCAACACCGAAATTTAACATTGGATACGATGGAGAAATAAAAGCTAAAAAAGAGATGTGGCACCTTAGCTTGTTAGATTCACCAGGAGTAAACGATGACGATTTATCTCCATCTATTGTTGGTAAATGGCTTGGAATAAAAGGAATCATCTATAATCTCCCAGATGACAAAGGAGTAAAACAAGAATTTTGGATAGATAAAACTAATGAGGGAAAATGGGAAAAGGTTTATGAATTCACAGATGAAGGTGGATTTGGAGAAAGAGGAAACAATGGACCAGAAAAATGTGGCGGTAGTTGGGATCAAATTTATACATGGGGAAGTCCAATGAGTGTTTTTACATGGGATCAATCTGATGTATCATTCAAATTCTTATCTGTCAGAGAGATTTTACCTCCCAACGCCGTGACTTAATTTTTGGATTAGTAAAACCGGGTATGACATACAAGCATTCTATAATTGAATATGGCTTAGCAAAATAATGCTAATCAAATTTGATATTTATTGATATCAAAAGATTATGAGCGAAAAATTGGTCCTGATAAATATTATCATTAATTGTTAACATTTAGTTATTTTTTCAAATAATCTTTGCTAAAAAATTTTCAGAATTGGTTTTCAATAAATTTGATACATCTTCAAAATCCAGATTTAAGATATCACCTATGCATTTAATCACACTTATAAGATGTGATAGTGATGATGAAGGTATATAGTTAAAACAATTTGAATACCTTACTGGGCCATCTGTCTCTACTAATAGTTTATCAGTATAGGTCTTGCTCAAAAGAACTTTCTTATCTGGAGAATATAATAGAACAGGGCCATAAGATACAAAAATATTCATATCCATAGCTTGTTGTAGATGTTTTTTACTTCCATTGAACCAATGCAATAAAGAATTTTTAATTTTATAGGAGGGTAATGTCTTTAATATTTCATCTATGGACTTTCTGGAATGAATTGAAATAGGTTTATTATATTTTTCAGCAAGTTCCAATAGGAGTTGGAATATTTTCTTTTGGCTAGAATATTGTGTATCATTATGGTTAATATATGTTGGATCCAATCCAATTTCTCCAATTCCATCTATGTATTTTAAATTAGAAATAAATAATTCTTTGAACTCCTCTATATTATCTTTAAGTGCAAATTCAGGGTGAATACCAATGAATTGAGTTATTATATCATTTTGATTATTAAACAAGTTTAAACTTTTTTTAGAAGTTGTAAGATCTACAGTTACAGAACATGCTCTGATTTTTAAAAATCTTAAAGAAGAAAGAATGTAATCTATATAACTTGCAAAGTGATCATCAGTTAAATGTATATGTGCATCGAAATATTTCATATAAAAAATAAAATTTAAGATAATAACTTAAATAAGTTTGTAATTCTTAACTGGAATAATGAATTAATAGAAGATGACATTTAAAATTTTTAATACTATATCCTTACTAAAATAGTGTTACCTAAGAATGAAATATTCATACGTTTGAATGTTATGTACATCCTAAAATAAGGTCTATCTCAAAGTATTTTGACGAATTTTATGACAAAAGGAATGAGATTTCAACATTGTTGAAAGATTAGATTAAATTTCATTCTGTATTTCAACTAAACAATTTATATGATGAAAAAAATAGTCAGATTAAAATACCTATGTTAATGAGTTACTAAATAAAATTGGATTAATACGTAGAATCTTACCTAAATTTTAGATACTTTATCTCTTTATAAGTATATGATTGACTATCTTTCCTAAAATGTCTATATAAATAACAAACTTAGATATGAAATCTATTAATATCTTACTGCTAAACTGTTATGCTTATGGTATCAAGATCCCTTTATTTCTATGGTTTATTGATCGCAGGTATAGTTTTTATTGCTATTGGGATTATATCGATTTATTATTCGAATTCTTCTGTAAAAGTAGATGTTGATGGTATTATCAAACCAAATGCTGTTGACATTCTCTCTCCTAACATGGAAAAGGGGGATAGTGCAGTTATATCGGTTTCAGGATCACGTTTTAATATGTCCATATTATATCCTAATAAAACGGATGTTACTTTAACAGAATCTTCCTCGGCTTATTCTTTCAATTTAACAGCTGCTCAAAATGGAGAATATTTTATAGAAATTAACAATTTAGGAAACTCAGACATTTTAGTTGATGGTTACGCATTTACTAAAGGAAACAATTTATCTTTGATTGGTCAAATAATGTTAATAATTACTGGAATAGTCATAGCTGCTCTAGGTATCAGAACAAGAAAAACGTAAATTAAAAATCCTTTTGATATGATTATATATTTATCAATTAGTGTGAGAAACATGATTGGAATATTGTGTTTGTAACCAATACGTAGTATTTATCTCATAGATAAGAATCTTGACATTATTATCAAATATGAAAACGATATAAAATATCTTTAAAATATTATATCATACGAAAGAATAGGAATATATGCTTTTATTAATATCCATAAAAGAATTTCAACCTAAAATATATCTGTTAAGGTGGGATAATTGATCATCATTTACAACAAGTAGTTTTTTTGTAATAGTTGTATTATATGTGTCTAAGTAATTGATCCAATTGTATACATTGGTTAATGCAACATATATTCTAAACACAGA
Source organism: Nitrososphaeraceae archaeon (assembly GCA_036769505.1). Lineage (GTDB taxonomy): Archaea > Thermoproteota > Nitrososphaeria > Nitrososphaerales > Nitrososphaeraceae > TH1177. The sequence goes on along the minus strand of DAIPKY010000026.1, from coordinate 4,452 downwards.
AAGAATCTTGTTTGAGACACTAATATTATACTATCTGAATAAATACCATGTTTATTATAAATGGAGATTGAAATAAAAGGATATTTTCTGATATAACCGCATTCCTTTTATAGGAGGAATATACTCTTAATACTAATTTATTTACGGATTTAAAATTTAATTTGATATAATTCATATCTATACATCGTTAGATCGTACTTGACTTAATGTTTTATATATTACAAATGCAGAGTCTCTTCATTTCCAGAAAGAAAATGATTGAACGCTTAATATCCAATTTCATAATATGGAAATATAACTTATCTTTGTAATTAGTTGAAATGCAGAAGCTCAAAGTAGAATCATCGCTACAACACCTCCTCAAGTTAATTCCTTTACTATCGCACAACATAATTAGAACAGCTAAACATAAAACAAAATGCAAATAGTGGAGGTGATGATAATCTCTCATTTAATATTATACAAGAGTCCTCTAAGATCAATTAGATATGTTACCTATCTACTAACACAGTAACCTATAACCTAAGGATGATGATTACTCTCTGAGGACAGTGTTACATTTATTGTAAACGATGGTACCACGAACTCAGATGAGACTATTGACTCTATTCCAACAAAGGATTAAAAAATCCAAAAAGTACACTGTATAGCACTATATTACACTAATAGCCAAACTTTTTTTGTCATGTTATATGCTACACTCAATTCTATATATTGTATTATGACAAGCAAACAAACATGTATATGCATAACATGCGGAGGTAGATTTACTAGAAAAATTAGTGGTAATAGGCACAATTTAAATTTACATTTGGGAATGTCTATAATCATTGAGACCTCTTTATATTATATTGGCGTATTACAAGGTAAATATCCTATCCCTGATTCTTCGACAGCTATTAGAAGGAAAATAGTTACTCCTGTAATTCGAAACTATCCAAGCAATTTCAATATTGATAATACCTCAATAATTAATGATTTTTTTCAAGATAATACTGCTTTTATAGATTCTATAATAGAAAAATATGATGAGAAATTAAAACCATTTCTAAGTATGGAAGAAATAAATAAATTTGTACAAGATTGGATTATCCACCCGATAACTTCTACCTATGTCAATAATATGGAGGAGTTAAATAAACACATTAAAATGCTTGACAATTACATAGGATATATCAGGATTAAGAAAAGATTAGGAGATAAAAGTAAATTGAATTTACCAGATATAAAAATCAAAGAATGAAATCATAATGGAAAAAGTGTTAAAAAAACACAATTCCCACAAATGCCATCAGAGTAATTCACCTAGATATTGCAAAAATTCACTGGGGATAACAATCAATTAAAATTACAAAGGAGTAGGATAGGAAATCCTTTATTTTTTATTGTAAATGCTATAAAAGGTGCATTCAAAGAAAAAATATCTTTAATTCTAATGCTACGAAATTTGATGTTTTGATATGTTTTTATTTAACAATAAAAATTTGCATCTACTTGTAGGAAATTCAGCCAATGAGAGACCAAATGCAAATTAATTTGAGGACAATTACAGTCACTTTTTCAGATTTGAATATTCTAAAACAAGACACAGCTTCAAAAGTGATTATGGAAATATAATTGGCAATATATAAATTATTGAACTCTCACTTCCAAATCTAACCCGGAAACTCCTCTTAGACAAGAGAAAATAGATCAAAACATAAATACAATAAGTGAGAGAAAAGTGAAGAAGAATGATTTTTTTGAGTAATAAATTACATGGTAAAAAAGCTAATTACAATCATAATAAACTATATCTAAAATTTGATATTTATCTACAATATTTCAGAATAAATTTCACTCATCTAACTAGATATATCACTCAGATTAAGGCGCAACTAATGTATTATCTGTTTAAATGTCTTAATAACAAATGACTAACCGTATTGCTTAACAATTTCAGTTCATTCTGTCAGTGTAATAGTTAGAATATTAAAAAATTCCTTTTTGATAAGATCCTAATAGTTTAAAGAATTTTGTTTGAGTCTTAATTCTATTTAATGTCGTCTTTACTTTTTTATCGTTATAGTGTCCATCAAAATCTACATAAAAATAGTATTCCCAAGGTGTTTCTTTTGTTGGACGAGATTCAATTCTCGTCAGATTTATGCTTTTTCGAGAAAATTCCTTTAGTACCTGATGTAAAGAACCAGGTTTATGTTCTGATGCAAAAATAATTGAGGTTCGGTCTGTTCCTGACGGTTTATCTAACAGTTGTTGCGATATAACAAAGAATCTTGTAAAATTATTCTGTTTATCTTCAATGCCTTCTTCTAAGATCTCCATATCATATATTTCGGCTGCTCTCCTACTGGCAATAGCCGCAGATTTCATCATTTTGTTTTCCTTTATGAATTTTACCGCTCCTGCGGTATCAAATGCTGGGATTGGCTCTAATTTTTTACTTTGAATATAATTTCTACATTGGCCCAATGCTTGAGGGTGAGAGTATACATTGATTAATTTCTTATATCCTTTATTTACAATCAAACAATGATTAATTCTTTGAAATATTTCTCCTGAAACGTATATTTTATCCTGTAATAATAAATCATATGTTTCACTTACACTCCCCTCGATTGAATTCTCAATAGGAACCACTGCCATTCCATTTCGATGATTTTTAACAGTTTCAAAAACATCATATAAAGTTTTTAAAGGAATAGCAGTAAAAGCAGGGAATTTGAGCATTATTGCCATTTCACTATACGCTCCTCTTTCTCCTTGAAAGGCAATCCTTATTCCTTTACTAATCAAACAATTGGTAATAGTAAAACAATCTTTTATGTTTATTCTAAACTAGAAACTTGTAGAGAAGAGTTGTACTAATACACATTTTTATTATATTGCATTTCTTTATTTATTTATCCACTTGTTTTAAAAGTTTAATATTAGATGAAGTCAATATTGCATTTAATAGCTTTTTTCCAGATTCTGACCTTTTGTCAACTTTTATTCTTGATTTTCTACCAATTTGTGAACTTGAAAGAAATTCATTGTTGATATAAATTCCAACATTGGATCCAACTTCTTTTTTATCTGTAATGATTATAATGGATGAACCAGATTCATTTATTTGGAAATCAATTTCTTTCTCAAGAACTGTTGTTTTAGCTTCTATGTCAATTCTTAGACCTATTAGATTTTCTAATTCAGATACAGTTGAACCACTTCTTCCTATGATTTTGGGAATTATTTCTTTTCCGACTTTTATTCTTACTTTGTTATCAGATATGATTTCTATATCAGCATTAGGATCAAATCTCCTGACTACATCTTTTATCTTAGATTCTGCAAGTTTTGTGATATTACTACTAGTATTTGTCTTTTTTTTCTCTACTATTTCCTTTACAGGTACTACTACATTTTCTTCACCATAAGTATAGATTTCATATTCTAATTCTCCATTTTCAAAATCTAAAATTTCAACTAATGGTCTAGCTAGATCTTCTTCAACCATTCCAGAAGGGACTTTAACTGTCAATTTTAATTCATAAACTTTATTTATATTACCATCTTTAAGAAAGATAATTGTATCTATTATATGAGGAATCATTCCAAGTTCTATCTTTCCAATAAATCTCTGAACTGCGTCTATTGGACTATTAGCATGAATTACTCCAATCATTCCCACTCCTGATAGTCTTAAATCTGCATATACCGTGAAATCTTTTATTCGTCTTATTTCATCAAAAATAGTGTAATCTGGCCTAACCAGTAGCAGCAAATCTACTGCATTTTCAAAACTTCCTTCCAAAGGACTATATTGTGTGACTTCTTTGGGAACTTGTAAATCTCTTGGTGATTCAAATGTTTTTACAATTTTTCCGTTTTTAGTATAATATTCTGCTAGACTGCTTGCTATTGTACTTTTGCCCGATCCAGGAGGGCCAGCTATAACAATTCCTTCAGCTTTTTCTTCTAATCTCTTAAGAAGTTTTTCACTTAATTTGTAATCGTCTAATGATAAGTGTACTATGGGCCTTACAATAGTAATTTCTGTAGTATTAGAAAATGGAGATTTAGTAATCGTTATTCTATATTTTTCATATTGGATAACGGTAGCACCTTCTCGATTTATTTCATAAAATTTATTAGTATTCAGTGGATTATATTCATAAATTTCTTTAATTATTTCCTTAAGGTATTCATTTGTTATAGTCTTTTCATCTAATCGTTTCAGTTCAAATTTTCCGGGGCTTCCAATTTTTGCATATGGGTAAACTCCTTCTTTTAGATGAATACTCATTGTTTTGTCTGAAAAAAATTTTTCGAATTTAAAATGCGTTATTTTATTATTATATTTTATAAAAAATGAATCTATTCCTTGGGCTAGTGCTGCTAGATGTTGTACATAGTCACCAGTAATTAAAATTGCATTTTCTTTAAATGCTAGTTCATTAATTATTGAAT
>DAIPKY010000091.1:0-5798 GCA_036769505.1 Nitrososphaeraceae archaeon | reverse complement strand
ATAGCATATAACATTCGATCATATACCCAAAGTGATTCAAATCCTTCTCTTTCTGCAAGATGAATAAATGTAATTAAATTTTCTTTTGTTGAATTTACCCCAAATTGAGGAACAACTAATCCTACTTTCATATTTATTATTAATTAGTTTTTATACTATAAAGACATATTATAATCAACAATAGGAGATTTATCTTATTCCTTATAGTACTCATTATTATCTCTATTTTAATAAGATCATTAACAATCCGTCTTTTCTAAATATCCGTAATTATGAATTGCTGTTTTTTTAATTGGAATATTTCCATTTTATAACCTTTTGAATATCAATTACAATGCAACTATCTCCCATTCCTACTAATTTTTTATATTGAAAATATTTTTTAGATAACAAGTAATGGGCTGTTTTTATAGTAGTGTCTATATCTTTTAACCTATTTACTACTATTCTTGCTTTACCTTGGATTATCAAATAAGAAAGATTATTCCAGTCTTCATCGTCATATGTATCAATTAGAAAAGAAATATTAGGATTTTTTTGTATATTTTTTACTCTTTTCAATTGGTTTGAATTTATTGTTTGTTTAGGTTTGTCATCTATTGGAATGAAAATATTATTACCATTAAAAACAAATACTACGGGTACTAGATATGGTTGATTATTCTCAGGATCTACTGTTGCTAATCTAGCTATCTTTGAATTATTCAAAGTTTCTACTATATCATTTCTGCCTTTTATCAAATTACTATTATAACTGTTTTAATTATTCAACTAAATAAGGCTTAGATATAAAAGAATCACAAGAAATAATACAATCTCTTCATATCTTATCACTAGATTTTAAATATGTCTTCAGGGTCATTTACTCCATTTATAAAAGTAGAACGTGTAATATCTTTTAGTGATGCAGTATTTGCATTTGCAATAACTCTTATGGCTTTATCTGTAGATATACCAGATTTACCAACTGATCTGACACAATCTGAATTATTGGATAAATTGTATGATTTATATCCACAATTTGAAAGTTATATTATAAGTTTTGCTGTAATAGCAATATTCTGGGTATCTTATCATCAAGTCTTTAATCATATTAAAGGGTCACATATTACTATGGTATATCTAAATTTATTATTTCTATTATTAATAACTCTTTTATCACTTTCTACCTCACTTGTAATAAACTATGGAACATATCAAATTCCTTATGTTATCTATTGTTTGATTGTAATTATGACCAGTTTGTTACTTTCAACAATATGGTGGCATGCTACAAAAAATAAACGTCTAGTAGACAAAAATTTGCATCCCTTCTTTATAAAAGGGGTGCTGGTAAATCTTATGTCTATTCCTATAGTTTTTATAGTATCAATCATTATTTCATTTGTTAATTTGGATGTTGCACAATATTTTTGGTTAATAATTGCTCCACTAAATATAGCAATTAAAAACAGATACAAACATTAGAAATAATGGTTCTGAATAGAAATTTTTACTTCACTGCATTTATCTCCATTTTGGATTTAGAATTTCTATTATTTGGTAAAGGATTTTTCATCATTTTTTTCTTCTCCTAAAATTTAGGCCTAAATATATTATTCATAAATTATATATAATAGATTTAAAAATTTAAAGAAATTGGTTTAATTAAAAGATATAGAATTAAAAAGACAAAAAATCACAAATATTCGGCGCCTCAAAATTTGATAAAAAGTTATTAAAAATCGATTCTAATGGATATTTCAATTTAGAATATAGAGTCTATCTAGTTCAAATTCTTCTCTTCCATAAATGCTAGCCAATTTTTTGAGAAAAAGAAAATGGTTTTTTCTTTGACAAATAATATTATACTGTTAATGATTTATTCGTTTACTATAAGTAAAGTTTGTATCTTTTTATCGCTTTACAACTTAATGCTAGAAAATTTTAGTATCATATTTTCTAAGTTTTGTTAAATATAGAGTATAGGCTTCCTTTTAATTATTTTTTAACTATAATTTTTTATAATTTTTTGCCCTTTAAGATGTTTCTGAAAAGTTAGTATTTATTCGAAGATAGATTCAATCGCTAAAAATGATATTCTTTATATTGGACTTTACAGTCATTGCATTTATAAAGTATCATTTGCTGACCCGTCCTACTTTCTAATTTATTAATATATAGTAAATTGTGGTTGCAAAAAGAACATTTCATCAATTTTAACTCCCTAAAATTTATTTCAAATTATAGTATAAAAATTTATTTATCAATTTTTATTGATATTAGTTCCCTAATTATCAAATTTGACATATTTGCAGAATTCTACCGAAATAACACAGAAGCCTTCGAATGGGCCTGTTCTACATTCATTTTTTTTGTCGTCAGTTGGATATGTGCTATATGAACTATCGCCATACTAGATATTCTATATATTATTTAATAATGAGAGATAATTTATTTATTTTATAATCTATAACCCTCTAATAGAGAGAACGTTAGAAGACGATGGCTTCTAACCTTAGAATTTGCCTATAAGATTGTAAATGTATTACAATTAATGTTATAGTATTTAAGAATTGAAAATAATTTTTTTAGACAATACAAATAAGGTATTGGTTATTGACTATGGCTATTCTAAGGCCTCTCTAGGTAAGTTAAGAGTGTAAATTTTATAGATTTTAGAATATTAAAATTGATAAGCTGTGTTAATAGACTAATAATAAGTAATAGCCATAGCCTGTATTTGTATATCTAAGACTAGGGCAGAATATACTATACAGAAGCATACAGACTATGGCTTCCTTGTTAGGGAATATGCCTATCTATTGGTGTTTTGGTATTATACTTTTGATAGACAAGATATTTAAAAATCAGTAAACAAGGTTAACAATCAATATGTAACTTGAATTGTCATAGCAGAACGTGTAATAGAAGTTCCTTCCATTCAGGATCATTCAGACTATGACGATGGTTTGCTTATCTCTGTATGTCTGGAAAAGAACTGGAGAATTTGATACTTATATTACTAGATATGGCTAGTATATCTTTGCGGTATGCATAGATAAAGAGAACAACATACTTGCATTATGGAAAAGTCCAAAGTAGATAAAAAGTTATAAGGGAATTTAGAAATGTGATTAGTAGTTATAATACCCTTGGAGCTAAAACAATATAAAAAGCATAGCAAAGCAGTTGATGAAAACAACAAATCACAATAAATGGCTCGGATTCAGAAGGCTTGAATTAACATTATACTAACGTCTGGTAACGTAATAGAATAACTTTATGATAATTAATTAAATGAGAAAAAGGTGAATATAAAGTATCTAATAGAAATTTATTGAAAACAAAAATAAAGATAAAGAAGAATGAAATATTGTTTTAATTCAACATATACTAAATATACTTATAATAATAATAATATTATAGTTGGCACTAGATAATATAACTAAGAATATGTTATAAACATACGATGAATAATTTACAATAGTAGATGGTATATATTAGAATAAAAAAAGTAAAAAATAATGATTATGCATATATAGTTGAAAGTCGATGGAACAAAGAAAAAAGAACATCTCAACAAATTACAAAACAATATTTAGGTCCTCTATCGCAGATAAATATCAATAAAATTCCTAAGGAATATCGAAATGAATCTGCAATTGTAAAATTTTTAGATTCTCACGATCTCAATTTTGAAAAATCTATGAAATTAAATGAACCATTACAAGATAGATTGTTAGAGAAGCTAAAAAATTATGAACTAAATGAATTAATCTATATATACAATGAATATACAAAATCTGTTTATTCATTATTAGATTTTTTTGAGAAATTATTGATACCTATATTATATAAGATAGGTGATCAATGGGCAAAAGGAGAAATAGATGTTGCAACCGAACATGTATGCAGTAATGCAACTATTACTTTAATTGATCTAATTAATCAAAAAAATATTAATAAAAAAATTCCAGAAAATTCATCAACTGATCGACCAATAATATTATGTACTCCAGAAGGCGAACTTCATAGCATAGGTTGTAAAATAATTGAATCTTTATTACTGGAAAAAGGATATGAAATTTATAATATTACCTCACCTCTTCCAACAAATTCCATTGAATCTTATTTGTATAATATCGATCCCAGTATAATCATCATATCTGTTACTTTACAAGATAATATCAACTCAGCCATTAGATTCATACACGAAATACGTCAATCTTTTAATATACCTATTATTGTAGGTGGCAATGCTATAAAATTAGCATCAAAGTCTCAAATTCAATTATTAGAAAAATATGATAAAGTTTATTTTAATCTCGGAAAACTTAATGATATGTTTACTTATATAAAGACATTAAGGATTACATAAGACAGGAAAAAACTACTGTTTGTAGAATTAACTATTCTATATATTTAGTTTAATCTATTTATTTTGGACCTTGAAGTAGATAGTTCCTTTATTTCTGCTTTTAATTTTGAAATGTTATATTTCATTTTATTGTTATTTAATTTAAAATAAAAAAATTTAATTTAGTTTGGTTATTATTTCTATTTTAGTTATTATTATCTTATTTTTATAGCTAATTCTTTGTTTAATTGCTTTCTTCTTACTTGATTTCTCACTATTAAAGCAGAAACCATTGCAGCTCCACCTAATGCCATACTTGCAATAGCAAATATTTGACCACCACCATCGATCATACCTAAACCGCTTATTCCATATGTTCCACCTACCAATCCATAAGTAATGTTCTTTATGAAATTCATAAGATAATATTCTATTTTGTAATATATAAACTAGTGTCTAATTACATTTTATAGTGCTAACTTATTCTGTAAGAATACCGTTAGGCATCATGACACTAGGGTAGGCACTATTTATATAGGTCTTTATTGTAAAATTAATATGCTAACTGAAAATAGTTATCATCAAAAATCATCAAAACTCTATATAATATATTGTTCTCTTGCAGGATTAATTGCAGCGTGGGCAATATCTGGATTACTTACAATAGTTGATTTTATATCTCAAACTCCAGCGGGTTCTTTTTTTGGAGTTATTGGTATTTCATTGGGATTTTATGATCCTAGTATAGCACAATACATAGGATTTGTTTTGCATTTGTTAACAGGACTAACTGCAGGCAATATATTTGGACAAATATCTTTATTTTGGAAGGGTTTGTCTCCTTATAATTCGCAACATGGAATAGTAATGGGAATGGTAGTTGGGATATTACTTTGGGCTATATTGTTTCTACCGCTTGCTACTTTTATTATCCAACCACGACTTGACTCTTTTGCTAATTCTGTGGTACCTAATCAATATGTATATAGTATTGCATCTAATTTCCAAGGTTTGTACTATATTCTAATTGGAGGATCATTTATGTTTCATCTTGTCTATGGGGCATTACTTGGATATATTGCAGGTAGAATGTCAGAGGTAAGAATTTTTCAACAACAGAGACAAAGTATGAAATAAATAAAAGAATTTTTTATAAAAATCTATTCAACTCTTTTTAATTACTTTTCATATTCTCATTATATGAGGATTATGTAACATAATATAGTGTTTTTTTGTTTAAGCATAATTAATCGCATTAAATTATTAATAATCATTGCCTCTTGAAAAGACCAACTATTAAATTACCGGCTAATACAAGAATTATTTTTTACTAAATGAACAAATTTCTCTTATAACATTTTCGTTCTTTCTTCCTCTTGATTTCTTTGACAATATCCAAAGCTATTGATTTCTTTGACAATATCCAAAGCTATTGATAATTGTTGAAATATCCTGAGGT
>DAIPKY010000294.1:0-1932 GCA_036769505.1 Nitrososphaeraceae archaeon | reverse complement strand
GGAGTTCCTGTTTTTCCAGGTAGCATAATAAAATTTGATTCTTTTGCCGATACTGCGCTAACGGGCTGACATGTAATTATGTTGGCTGCTAATAATCAGTCAAACATAAATCCATTTGCCATATGCTTTGATAATCCACCATTGCATCCATACTCCTCCTTTTTTTTCTTTATTCTTATAATAGGCTATAATAATCCATTTTAATCCTTAACCATTGGAAGAATTAGAAAACAAAACCAAATTTTAGAAATGAATTTAATAAGTTTCTAATAATAAAAGCTAAATACAAGGCTGTAGTATATTTAGGATAGACTCTTATTTTAGAATCGCTATCGGTATTACTCCCTGCTTGACATTAATTCCTAGAAATTGTTTTTATATTATGATATCTGATGTATTGGGAATGGCTGAAAATTTATTTAACAAATTTATTGATTATATAAAAGATGTTCGAAGTGATGAAATTAAATCCATCGTTTTAGGGCTTTTTGCATTGATTGGATTTATTATCCTTGTCTATTCAATATTTGTTGGCATCGTAAGAGAACCATTAGCATCAGTAGCAGATACTGTATTTGTTGCCGTACTTATTGGGTCTTTTACTTTGGTAGGAATAATTGTGGGTCGGACATTGTTAAAGAAATAATAATTGTTATCTTTTGAGCTATGGAAGGTAAATCTTACTTTTATAATTATAATTTAAAAAATTGAACTGTATAGAAATTTCCATACCATTCCACCTAAACTGATAGAAATTAATCTATATTCTACAATTCTTTGAAATAAGTTTCTAATATTAAAAACTAAATAAAACCTGTATAAGTCAAACTCTACTATATAAAGGATAAAACAAATAATAGTTTTATTAATGCATGTTAAGGATTAAACATTCCATTGTTTATTACGAGTTAAATGCTATAAAATACAATAGAGAATAGAGAACATGTCAACTAAAAGCCAAAATAGAAAAGACGATAAGGATGATATAACAGAAGCAAGTTCAACAACAGAACAACAATTTCAAAGAGAACAACAGCAAGCAGTTAATAAAGTATTAGATGAAACTAGAGATAATATCAAGAAAACAACTAATGAAGCAAGAAAAGAAATTCCACGTTATACACAAATTGTTAATGATTATCAGGAAAATACAATTCAAGCCATTAGAGAAATTACAGACAATTTTGTAGATTCTCAAAAGGATATTATAGTTAATTCATTCAGACTTTGGTCAGATTGGATGACGTCTCCAAGACAGATAGCCGAAAACTATGGAAAGGTAGTCAGTAACTTTGCGGACAATGCGGTATCAGCAACTAGAGTATTGAATAATACTGTATTTGCAAACTTAGATTCAGTCAATACATCTGTACAACATACAAAAGAGAATGTAAAGGAGCTATCAAAAATAGGAGCTAATACTGTAAAAACCTTCCAACAAGTCTCAAGCGATAATATTCATAAATCATCAACAACAACAAAAAATTCTAATACCTAATAAGATAATAGAACAAACCAACCTTAACTTCTTCTTTTTTTATTTTTCTTTAAACTATTTGGTCTTCTTAATTATTTGTAAACTAAAATAAAATATTTTTGAAATTTAAAATAAGTTTCTAATAGTAAAAGCTAAATACAGGATACTACTATCTCTACATTGGATTCCACTTTTAGAACCGCTATCGGTATTACTCCCTTCTATTAATATTTATATCAAGTTTACATGTGGCAAATACTCTCAAATAATTCTAAAATAAGTTAGTTATAATAAAAGCTAAATAGTATGTAGTAGTAACTCTAAACTCTTAATAGATTCTTTCTTTTTCTATAAAATTTGCCATTTTTGTTATTTCGAATAAAAAAGGATATAAATCATTAAATAAGATTCTTTAATATTATAAACATGTCGGGTATTACAATGTATCTCATGCG
>DAIPKY010000025.1:0-18066 GCA_036769505.1 Nitrososphaeraceae archaeon | reverse complement strand
ATTTTTATAAAAATACAAACAATTGTTCTGTGGTTATTACAGATTATAGAATGCCTCAAATGTCAGGATTAGATTTTTTAAAAAAGATAAGAGAAAAAGATACTGGTCAGAATATAAAAACAATAATTGTTAGCGCATACACTAAAACCGATATTCCATATGAAATATCCTATATTATGAAAATTGACAAAATATTAGAAAAGCCTGTATTTCTTGATGAATTAAAAACAGAGATACAAAAATTGATAGTGCCTCACTAATTTACATTTTATTATTCATATAGTGTATTATTCTATTTTAATTATATATTAATTAAAAATAGGATGTTGTTCAAAATAGATTCTATATTATATCGAACTAAAATTTGAAGGTAAAAGAAAATATAGATTGGAAGGTTATGCAAGAGTATATTTGATTATTATATATTCTAAAAGATAAATCATAGTAATTTTTTTATTAATACAATAACAATAAGATTGAAATGTAATAATTTTCAAAAAATTCTAAATTGAATAGTATCTCTTTCTAACATAGAAATAACATGTCTTTTGCATTGGGCATCGGCAATAAAGATGATAAAGGATATTCTCATGATATAAAAAAGTCCATTATAGATAAAGGTGATTTAGAAGAAATTAATAAAATAAGTGAAATGTTAAATCCAGATGAAAAAGTATTACTTGTTGCAAGACAATCAAAAATCAAACCCGGAGGCTCTTATTTTACGCCTAATACCATCTATGCAACAGACAGAAGACTTATAATCAGAGATCCGTATATGCTTGGGCTAAAAGCAAATGTAGTAGATATTCCTTACGATATCATTACAAGTTTAAAGCTTGAAAAGGGAGTGCTATCATCTACAATAAGATTTAAAGCTGCTGGGTTAATGAGCTCAACCAAATTAGGAATGATGGATAGTATAATCGAAGGTGAAGATGATCAAACAGGTATAATTGAAGCTATTCCAAAAGATAAGGCAGAAGATTTATTGGAAATAATTCGTTCAGGAATGAACGATGGTCGTAAGTCAGCACCTTCCAAAAAAATCATATCTTCCAAATTGTTTGAACCGAGAGGTCATATTCCCTCGTCTAATCTATCAATATCGGTTGCCAGTGAATTAGAGAAACTTGCAAAACTAAAAGAAGAAGGAATACTAACTGAAGAAGAGTTTAATCAAATGAAACAAAAATTAATTATAAATATCAAAGATAATACTGTTTAATTTCAAAGTATCTTTTTCCATTATAGAATTTGCTCGTCCTCATATATTTTAACCCAAAGGAAAAGACTATATATTTCTAAATACTAAAAAAGTTCCAAATAAATACACACATTTTACAATTACTAAATTTTAAAATTAGAAAAGAATCTAAAAATTGAACAAAAATAATTTATTTATAACTCAATTCAAAACTAATATCAATTACTAATTATCTATCATTAAAGAATATTAGATTGAGTATATTTTTAACTCATTGTAGCAAACAAGACGGAATTCTTACGCCCTTAAATATAGTAAACAATAGTTATCTTTTCATTATATTAATATATTCCCAATTAAAAATGTGCAGTGAAAATTTATATAATAAAAGAAATAAAATAATTATGAAATATGAGATATTATGTCGATAGACTCACCGATGGATGAAATTTCAAATGCAAAAAAGAAAGTTGAAGATCTGGAAAGTGAAATGAATAATATTGATAAAAAACTAGGATCAATTAAAGACACTACAGACTATAGATCTAATACAGAGCTGGTTAAAGTTTACGATAATGTAATAACATACTATAAAAATCTAGTGATGGCATATAAAAAATATATTGGAACTGTTGAAAAGAACATTTAAAATGATCTGCATTACTATCCAATAAAAAATATTTGTTTGCATACGCAAATAGAATCCAATTGCTAATATCTGTTTGTCAATATAGCTGAATACACATATTACTTACAATCATTTATTTATTGTTCTTATTTTTGATTCACTTAGGCAATGGATACATTATAATAATAATTTTGATCTATACTCACAATAATATTCTTGATTACTTTAACTTTTAGTAAAAGTTTCTACTATCACTATTTTTTTAATTGTTATAATTAATTTATAGCCTTTTAAACTTTAATATCATCATTTTTGCATCACTAATTAGATACATAATCATGAAAATGAATAAGTCAATCCATTGACCATAACTATCACTACTACTGATTCTTTCGTTTAATTAATTTCTGATTTCATATAGATCATATTCATTAAAATTATAAATATAGTTCTTCATAATATTCACGAAGATTCACGATATGAAGCACCATCATCATCTCCATTGGATTTCATCATATTACTCATAAGCAATCAATAGAACATATAGAATTTAAAACAAAAGGAAGAGTAATATAACTTTGACAATATTGAATTAATATATTTATCTGGTTCTATTTGGAGTTATTTACCCAAAAAAACTAGGCAAAGATAGTATACAAAAATCTTAATAAATCTTTCTTTTTAGGGTGACAACTTTAACGGTCATTTATAAGATATTACAAATACAAAATTGTACTGACAGATGGAGAGTGACAGATTATAACAAAACGGTAAAGGCATTAGAAGATAAATTATTTCTTTAAGGCTCTATGTTTTTACTATTGGTAAATTATGAAATATTTAGAATTATGTAACCAATTAAATGTCGAATAAATATATATTGCGCCTATTGCAGAATACCACATTTACGAATAAATCAATATCATAAAAAAAGATGATAGAGATATCAAAATTAAACCACATAGATTCAATTTGACCTTGTGAAGATATTATAAAGAACTTACAAAGATGATCAATTACAATTATTGGATAAGATAACCACTGCTTCTCGGAGATCTAGCAAGGTTTTATGGCTGTAACTAGAAGTTATGAGGTGTATCGCTTTGCTTTAAAAGCCTTTTGAGGTAGAGTTACAACATCCAAAAATCCCAAGGTATATTTTTTATTGCTACCAACTACACTGAACTTGTATTGTTTCTTATATATATCATGATAAAATTCTGAATAACTTTTAGCAGCATCATATGTTGTAAATTTCGTTCTTATTCCCTCTAGAATTATGTTATTTCCATCAATATCTGTAATAACTATTGAATAAAACTTTGGTAATTTCTTTAAATGTTTTATTGTAATGTATGCAAGTATTAGTAGAAATATAACTACACTAATCAAGACCAGCATATTCCCAAATACCTTACTAAAGTTCAAAATATTATCTATTATATTGTGTTCTAACCATGTGTATAGTATATTAAAAACTCTGGCAATTATAAATATATCTAAAAACATATACCTAGATGCTCCCAAATTTTTGAATATTATTCATATTCAATAATATATACACAAACAAGAATAAAAAAGTATGTTTAATTATTCTTTATTACTATAAGGTAAAATTTTATACTATGATTCCGTTTTTCTGCATATGAAAGCAACTATTTTCAAATCATTAATGGTAAAATAATAAAGCCAAATAGGGCAAATATAGTGTGAATTCTACTGAACAAGGTTTGAGTTAACAAATAAACTAATGCCTACAATAGACTAAAAATTTTAAAATGGATTAAAATTATGCAATTCAAATAAGAGATTTTTGAATTTATTAACAATGACTTGAAAATAAGAAGATATAGGATAGCATATACTAAATATATGATTTTGTATCCGATCTAAATTTACTTGTAATACCTATTTTGCGGATACAATTTCTCTGTATCCTCAAAATAAGTTTGGTAGATACTTAGTAGTATTATGTTTAAACGATTGGCATTTCCTGTGTAAGGTTACCAAATTATAAAATTTTTTTTAAAGCATAAGATGAAAATTTAGAATAACATATAATATATACCATGTTAAAACACATAAATGTTATTTGTGGAATAGTTAAATCATAGAGATTAATTATAATTACTGATGTATTAAATTTGCTTTGATTAAATAACCTTTAATTGATTATTTTTAACAATTCTTATTTGTATCTATTTTTAACAAATTTTCTCTTACAATTTGTTCTTTTTTATAAGAATAAACAGCTTTTTTAGAAATTATACTAAATAATTATCGTTTTAAAAATAAGGATATAAAAATTTTTATGCTGGTTCTTTAGATTCGCCTTCATCTGTATTTTGGGCGGCTTCCTCTCGTAAATTTTCTGCAGGACCTGTAGTTGATGGGTCTGATTCTGCTGGACCTACCTTTTTCTGATTTTTTTGTGCTGATTCTAATTCCTCACTATTATTTTGATTACTATTTTCCTCTGAATAACTCATAATTATCTATGTACAACAAAGGTTAAAGATGTTATTGTATTACTAAATCTTAAAATTATCGAGCTGAGTATGTAGTATATTTAATCCCTATGTAGATATTCGAAATCTAGACAGGTTAGACTAATTTTGTCAATATAATCGTTTTATTAGTATCTATGCTTGAGTTTGTATTATTGTATTTTAATTGATGCAATAGTATGAGCAATGGTCATTCTATCAGATAAGGAGGAGTAAAAAACTATTAATAAGCCTTGTTTCACACCGAGCAGATGGTATATCTTTAGAACTTTCATCATGATTTCTAACATTAAAATTATGGGTTTTTTCATAAAAAACAGTCAGAATTCCCACTTCGTTGATTTTGAGAAATTCAAAAAATATAGTGATTTCTATAAATAATCCTAATGGGGGATTTCATCGTTAATTTCTAATAATTTTGGAATGATTGAAATTATATTAACCTATACTTAGGTATTGATTTGAAACTAAAATATAGTATTAGCACAAGGTATTGGATAATTTATTATAACTTCTAATCCGTTAAAATCTTTTATAAAATTATTATTTTTATCATCAAAAAATCTCAAAATATAGACATCAGGTTTTATTACGTCAGTAATTATATATTCTTCAAAACCACCAAATTCATCAGTTTCAAAATAACCATATGAATCTATATTTCCTTTAGAATCAATAAATTCCCAATGAACATTTCCGTTAGGACTAAAACCATTGACTTTAAAAAAGATTTTATGATCATTTAATGCTCCGCAATCTGGAAATATTTTAACAATTGGAGTTTCTGCAGTAATAGGAACAATTTCCACTTTTACATTATAAATAAAAAAAGACACCGTTAATAAAACTAAAAATATTATTGATAATAATACAATATAGTTTATCATTAAATACTATGTTTTAATTAGTATTAAAGAAGTTATATAAAATATAGTATTATTTCTTTACCTGCGTTTTTACTATAATTTTATATATATCATTGTTAATGATTTTTAAATACTCTCTAGAAGAATGTTTGTCAACTATTGTAGAATAGAAGTCAGACTATAACAATTTAATTTTCCAACATTATTTTAAGGTGTCAGTGATAAATTGAAAAAATGAAATTCGAGATCTTAATTTTATATAGATATGACTTTTAAAGATGATGCCTATACATGTTAATATGATATTATAAATAATCTGCTATAATGTATAAAATATATCAAAAAATATTATAATATAAAACTTAGGATCTTTGTAATTATTTTAAAGTAACATACTAAGAATATACAGATCTTGTATATCAAGTGATGGACATATCTCTAATGTTTCTTATATTTAGCCATTTAACTAATTTGTTTTTCTGAATTTGAATGGTCATTTAACTTCTAAATCTTCCATTCATTTCTTTTATTAAAGGAAAAATTTTTTCGGTTATTATTTTATCGAAATGTTTTTCCTTAAATTCTATTGTTAAAATTAAATAATAATTTTCACTAATCGGAATTATAATCTACTAAAGTTCTCATATCTTCCAAATGCATATGTTAATTTTCCTATTTTCGGTTCGAATTTAGTCCTCGATTTATGTCGAGTTATTGTGTTGATTGCTGATTCTTGATTTTCTTCATTATTAAGAAGTAATTTTAATCCTTCACGATGTTTTTCATTTATAATAATACCATTTTGATCAGTAATACCGACCGATCGTATGTACCTTTCAGAATTTAATACATTTTCAGTGAAATCAGAAAGAATTTCAATATCATTTGATATATTTATCAAAAAGTAATATCTAATAAAAAATTTCCTATTTATATAAATTTTTAAAAATTATATTTTTACTAGTCGCACTTTCAAAGAATTTCTTCAATACTTTCCAGAATTTTATTTAAGTTTTGTTTTTTTTCCAGGATATTATTCCATGAATTTATTATTTTTTTATTGAGTATATTAGGAACATTGAAAATTGTAAAGTCTGTTGGAACTATCTGTGATAGATCATCCCATTTAATAGGAAATGATACACTAGCAGTATTAATAGGTCTTGGCGAGAATATTGATGTTATTGTCTTGCCTCTAGCATTTTGATTATGATCAAAAAATACTTTGCTTGTTCTTTTTGTGGTATCCCACTCCATAGTAATTTTATTTGGATGTCTTTTGATAAGAATTTTACCTATAACTTCTGCAAACGATCTAGTTTGTTCATAAGTATACAAATTAGCAATAGGAACAAAAATATGTAATCCTGTTTTACCAGATGTCTTTATATATGATTCTATCTTTAGATCGTCAAATAATTCTTTTAGGTCAAAAGCTACGTCAATTGTTGCTCTGAATGCTTTGATATTGTATTCTGGTTCTTTTTGACCTTTATTTTTTTCTTGTCCTGAATATATGTATGGATCTAAGTCAAAAACTATAAAATCAGGAAAATTTAAGCCACATTTTTCCTTATCCAATATATCATCTCTTTCTTTGCAGGAGTCAAAATTATTAATCCTACTATACCATGGATGCATCTCTATACAACCAAGATTTGCAAGCCATAGAATAGTTTCTTTGTTATTAGCTATAATATAATTGATAATTTTGTTTTCTCTTGATTCAGAATAAACTTTTACTGTCTGTACGAATGATGGTTTATTTTCTTGATTCCAATTTTTGTGATAAAATGATTTTCCTTTAATTCCATCAGGATACCGACTTAATGATAGCGGTCTATCTTTGAGATAAGGGAGAATAAATCTACTTATTTTATCATAATATTCAATTAAATCTTTTTTTGTAAGTTGTGGATGGTTTATTGTTTTGTCCCAAAATACTTTATCGAGATTGGAGAAGGAAGAAAAACCATTATTATTGTTATTATCCCCTATGTTATAGTAAATATTGTTTTTTTCTCCTTCATTGTTTTTTACTTCTACTGCTTTTATTAGTTTTTCAGTGTATTTTTCCCTTTCTAAAAGGCATTCTTTTGGAGTCTTGTCTTCTCTTACTCTGAGAAAAATAGGAGACCTCATAATCTTTTCATTAGTCCAATTACTAAATTTTATTTCTACCACAAGTTCTGGTTTTGTCCAGAAAGGGTCTCTGTTAGTATATGGTACATGCTCAACTGGGCATTTTTCAATCCTGATTTTTTGAAGTTTATGATATATCTGTTTAAGGCGCAAAAAATCAAATCCACTTCCAGTGTGACCAACAAATTGTAATTTACCTTTGGAATCATTAACAGCAAGAAGAAGTGAGCCAAAATAATTTGCCCTATTTCCTTCTCCTCTAGTATAACCTATGACTATACAGTCTTGAGTTTTAATATGTTTTATTTTTAACCATTCTCTAGACCGTATCCCTTGTACATATTTGCTTGATTTATGTTTGGCTATTAATCCTTCTAATCCCATACGTTTAGTTGTATCGAAAATTTCCTTACCTATTTCTTCAATAAAATCTGATTTTTTTATTCTTGTATTTTCTCTAACAACTTCTGAAAGAATTTTTCGTCTCTCTAAAAATGGCAAATCTTGCAAATTTCTTTCATCTAAATAAAGAATATCAAAAAAGTAATAAGTTGCTGGTAGTTCTCTAGATAATATTTCGATTTCTCTACTGGAATCAATATTCATTCTTCTTTGATGATTCTGAAAACTTGGAATCCCTGTTTTTTTGTCTAAGACAACAATCTCACCATCCAAAATTGCTGATTCCTTACACTTTATAGCTGAGTGATTTGATGATGTTATCTGTTCTGACTTTAATGCCATTACTAGCTCTGGATATCTATGAGTGATAAATCTGCCATTTCTAGATTGTAATTCTAGTGTTCTGTTGAACTTATTAAAGAATAGTATAGAACGTACTCCATCCCATTTGACTTCAAAGACCCAGTCTTTGCTGTTAAAGGGCTCGTCTACCAATGTTGATAGCATTGGTTTTATTGTGGTTGGAAATTCTTCTACTACTTCTTCTTGTTGTTGGTTAGAAAAAATAGTAGTATCGGTAGTAGGATAATTTAACTGATTATCACTTATTTTGATCGCTTTATCAAAATAGACTCTTGTCTTGTTTTTTTTATTATAAGGTCTATCTTCTTCTTCTTCTTCTTCTTCTAAATCCTTATTTATTCTTCTGGTTAAAACAGAATTTGGTCTAGTTATAGTTAGTTCTTCATTAGATTCAAAACCGTCAGCTAATTTAATCAAGAGCCATTGCTTTCCTTCTTTTTCTCTATCTAAACGCGTCCTAACTAAGGTAAACTTTCCCTTTAGTTTATGACCAAATAAAGTAAAAGTGATCTTTCCTTTTTTAAATTGATCTGATATTTCCTCTTCTGATGTGTATGTTCCTGTATCCCAAACAATTACAGTACCTGCACCGTAACTTCCCTGAGGAATTACACCCTCAAAGAGCAAATAATCTAATGGATGGTCTTCTGTCAGAACTGCAAGCCTTTTTATTTGTGGATTAAGTGAGATTCCTTTTGGTATGGCCCAAGATTTTAATACTCTTTCTTTTGTATCTTCTAGTCTAAAGTCATAATGCAATCTGCTAGCATCATGCTTTTGTACTACAAATTTGCTACTTTTATTGACTATTAGCTTTTTTTTGTTTCCTGGAGGTTCAGGTGTTTTACCAAAGTCTCTTTTTTTATTATATTCATCTAACATTTTATGTCACTAATTTATAATATATAGAAGAAAAAATAGAAGCAACATTAATGATATAATTAGTCAACAATATCATACTAAAAGGTAACGAATTTCTCATAGGAATGTGTAGAATGTTTTCCTATATTTTTCTTCATTCTTCTTTTACCTATTGACTATATTAGATCAATTTCTATGGTCCATTCTCAAATGCTTAGTTTTAACATTTGTAGTATTAAAGTTTCTTCAACATTTTTCTCTCATTGGGAAGATCTGGCAAATCCCATATAATAAATTAATATTTTCCTTCACCATACTTCATGGATACTCCAAGTGTCTTGTTCATTGGATGTTTACATCTACAACCATGGGTGCTTAGGCCATGAAGTGAAAACTTGTGGCGACATCTATAGTAATTACATATTGGTTCAGTCTCTTGACCAAATACATCAATTATTAAATGTGGTTGTTTTGACTGTATTTCTTTATCTGTTGATTTGTTTGTTCTAGATGGGGTTGACGATGATGCAGAACAGGATAATAAAGAAAACTCAATAAACCCATCCTCAAGTTCCAGCATTTCTACGTAATAGTCCTCCATTGATATCTATAAATTAAAAACGTCCTTTTTGATCCTAATTCTGATTTTGCTTCGGCTGCTATTATTTTTACTATGGCGAAAAGCATTAACTTTCTACCTTCACTAATTTCTTTTTTGTCTACGGGACTTGCTTTTTATACTAATGCTAGCTTTAAGAGCCTCAAGTAAGTTTGTAGTATCTTCAGCTTTTTCTTCTTCTTCGCTAATAGTAACGTTCTGTCCTTTAGATTTTGCATCTATTAGTTTCTCTAGTTCTTTAGAGTAAGTATCTGAATATTTACCTATATCAAATTGTTCACTGGTTAAGTTATCGACCAATGTCTTACCTAAAGATAACTCCTTATCCTCTATCTTAGGGTGCTGGCTGCTAGAAATACCTTCAACTTCATCCATAGGTTTTATCTCATCTAAATATTTTAGCTGATGCATTATTAAGCCTCTTTGATATGATCTTAAAGCAACCAAATGTTCTTTATCTCTTAATACTACCTTACCTATAGCTACTTTATTAGTCTCATTGAGAATCTTGACAAATAGAGAATACGCTTTGCTATTTGAAGGGGATGTGTTTTTCTTCTTCTTTGTTGTTCCAGCGTCAGGACCGATATAATAGTTCTTCTCGATAAATAGAGGATCGAAGTCTTCTGAATCTATAAATTCAGTAATCTCTATCGTATGTGTAGTTTTTAATTTGATATTCTCTAAATCTTCTTTTTCTAGCACCACATAATTATTTTTTGTAATTTCGTAGCCTTTCTTTATTTCAGACCAAGGAACTTCTCTTTCTTCTATGGGACACCATTTTTTATACTTAATTTTGTGACCTTTTTCGTCTAACTGATTAAAAGATGAAAATTCATCTTTTTGTGTAGCTACAAAAACCTGAACAGGTATGTTGACTAGTCCAAAAGATATACTTCCTTTCCATATAGTTCGAGCAGCCATACTTATTGTATACTATACAACCTTTAAACAACTATGGAAAAATAATATAGACATCTTTAGTATATGAATATTTAGAATAATAATCGAGAAATTTTATCTAGATTAATATACAAAAAGATAAAAGTAACTTTCACATTCTTCATTATTTCTTAACCAGAATATTATTTCGATATTTACTTTTCTACTTGATTTCATTCGTGGGAAGAACATCTTAACAATATAAAATGATATTCTGGAAAAGATAAGGTAGAATATTTACCTATTTTAATAAATTAGAAATTGTTGCGATAGGAATAAAGAAATAACTTCAAGCAATGAGAGGAAACATAGATTATACTTCAATATTTATAATTTAGACTAACAAGTTTAGCATATTAAACTACTTTCTTAACAGAAAATCCAGAATTAGAACTTAAAGATGTTAAGTATAGTACATATGGATTTATACATAATCTTAATAGAGAAACTAGTTATAGTGCATTAGTGATTTGTATTAGGAAATAAAAAATATTATTATCATTTATTTTTTTAAATGGTTTAATAAATTTATAATATAATATATTATATAATTGATAATTGTAGAATTAGCTGTAATGATTATCATTTTAAGATAATATTTCAAATAGTAAAAATATATAGTAATTTTAATATCAAAGGTTGAAAAATGAATGTATATTTAATAATTGTATTTTTAAAAAGTATTAATTTATTCTTATTTATTAAAGCAATTGTTCCAAAACTTTTAATAATGAATTTAGAGTGTATTTTATTCAAATTGATAATTATTATTAAAATAGTAGATGAAATATCATGCTTACTGGACACATAAAATATATTTATATTCTAGTATTTCCATAAATATAAAAAGGAAAGGAAAGAAAATGGGAATAATAATAAGCAAAAATGATGAATTTACTACATTATTACAAAATAAACTTAAGGAAAGATATGAGCAAAGAAGAAGATTAGATAATAAAGTACATGTATCCGATATTATTCCCTCTTCCTGTATAAGAAAACAGTATTACGCCCGTAAATTACCTGAATTAGACGTTATATCAAATGAAACTGTCCAGCATTTTGTAAGAGGAGAGGCAAGTGAATTAGTTATTACTACTCTTGCAGATTTGGGAGTATCACAATCAGAATTAGAAATGGATGGATTGACTGGACGACCTGACATAATGAATAATGATATTATTGTTGAATTAAAAGATACGATGAATACACAAAGATTGAATGTTACTGATGATAAATTTAAATCCTATCTCAGGCAATTACTATACTATCTTGTAATAACAGGAATAGAAAAAGGTATTATTTCAATAAAATATAATATTAAAGAGTTAAAATGGATTAAAAGTGATTCTCATGGAGATTATTTCTTTAGACCTTTTGATTCAAAATCTCCTGAAATAGAGAGTTGGGAAATATTTCTACCCGCTAATGATATCACCAGAGGAATCTTAAAAAATGAAATGATTAGAAGAAAGAATCTTTTTCTGAAAGCCCTAGAAAATGAAGAGGTTACTATATTACCTAGACTTCCAGAAAAAATCAGAAATAGAAAATGTCCTTGGTGTAAATTTTATGAACTGTGTATGGATAGTAAGAATGATGAAACAAAAGAAGCTAAAGAAATGGCAAATGAAATAGATATCTTAGATATACCAGGTATTATAAATTTAAAAATTAATAATACCTCTACTTCAACTACTACTTGATTTAAAATTATATTATTTATTAATCGGTAATATTACCAAACTATGATATTTAATAACAATTAACTTTATTGTATGCCTATTCAAGATTCATATGAATCTGAATTTTAGGTATAACTATTGGTGAGTAGCTTTTAATATTTAATACCGAACATTATTATTTTCATATTTTTATATCTTTCTTTTTTGATGAGGAATAGATTTTCATATATTGTGAGATTAAATTTATAGATAAGATAAAGAGGAATCAGTTATAGAAGATATTATAGCTGCTTCAAACGTTTTGAGTTCAATTAATAATAATTCAAATAATATCTTTCGCTTGGTAAATTATTAACAATATCAATATAGACCGGTCAAAATCATCCTTTTTTATTAATTGTATTAAATTATAGATATTTCATAATATTACATTTAAAATCATTATGTTATGAAACAATAATTGTAGGAATCATTACACTTTAACAATTAGTGTAATTGTGTCCATGATATTTAACTTATATTATTGAAAAATGATTTCCTTCCATTTTCAATCATTTATATGTACTTTTTGTATTAGGCTTTCTAATTGAAGCACGAATTATTGCAAATAAATTTGAATAAACTATGAAGCAAGAAAAATAGAAAAACAATTCTAATTTGAAATAGGACCAAATAGTTTATTATGAATTTTGTTTTTTTATGTAATTGCCATTATGAATAATAATATTATTATTTGACCTTTATAAAAAATATTATTATGAAAAAGAAATTATAATCGTTTACTTATTTATGAAATTAGATAAGGAAAAAACAAGATAAAATAAGAAAATATAACTAATATAATTAGACAAGATAGCTAATATTTTTTTCTTCTAGTACTTATAAGTAGTATTTTATTACTATATAAATTTACAGGACAAGGTTAATTATAGGGATTAACGTAATAATAACATGGGATATTTTTTAATTTCCTCATTAAAACAGATTAATTGTACCCTTAGTGGACATGATGTATCTGTAGAAGATGAAGAAAATTTATTCAAATGTCAAGAAGGATATCTTAATACAAAATGTGTAAAATGTCATTCTGCTTTAATATTACGTATAGATCCTACTGATTCAGAAGAATACACCTATATGATATTGGAAAACAACTAATTATTATTTCTGTTCCATCTTTTCTTAAAGTCATTTCAAATAATTAGAGTAAAAAACAATTTGCTAATTTACTGCAAGTACAAACAGATAAAATTTATGAAAATTGTTTGCAAATATTAAATTGACCTATACAGTGTAATAATTGAGTTCTGTTAATATACTTTGGAATGAAGTTAACAGCTAAACCAATACTTAAACTCTTTAAAAATATATTACAAAATTAATTCTATTTAATAATGTGTAAAATCAAAGAGAAATATAAAATGTTTACTTGTAAATTTATGATGTATAATTTATTCTGCTTAGAGGTAATTTATCTCAAATACAGATCTAATGATTAATATAATAACTTATTATATTATTGTATTTCTTTAGTTTAAAATCAATATTATAAACGGTTATCTTATGTATTTTCTGGTTCAACTATCTGCTCTGTTATTATTTCCTCACTTATTTGACGTGTTTCACTTACTGGTTTTCGCTTTATTACTATTTCTTCTTTAACATAAGGTTTTTTTGTTACTTCTATTTCTTCTCTCTTTAATGGTATTTTTATCTCAGTTTTTGATTCTATCGGAGGTATATCTTCTTTTATTGTATTAGTATTAGCACTGTCTGTTAAATTGTTAACTGGTCTTCTTTCTATATTTATTTCTTCATGCATTAGTTGAACCTGTTCTGTTTTAGTTTCCTTTGTTGGTTCTTTAGTAATAGTTACTTCATCTGTTACTTCTTTTTTTGTAACAACTAGTTCTTGTGACATAAGAGGGATAATAATATCATTATTTTTGCTATCTATAGAAGAAGAACGAGGAGAAAGCTCATGAGTTTCATCCTCTTCTGTGATTTTTGACTGGGTAATAGAAGAATCTTCTTCTTCTTTTTCCGTTGTTATTGATGAATTTCTTTTAGAGAAACTTCTTGCTTGTTCTTCATTTATTTTGAAATAAACTTTATCGCCATCATAACGTTCTACTAGATCCTTAGGAATATCAAAAAATTCTGTATTAAGAAAACCTTTTTTTGTTAAAATGGAAACTGAGCCAACTTCTTGTACTTTACCTAAATCGTCATTATTAATTCCTACTGCTTCTTTTTTTATGATTTCATTCCAAGGTATATCTTTTGAATCAGACTCCATAATTATCTAAATTCAACATATAATATATCAATTGATATATTAGTTTATTTCAACTACTTATTTTATTAGATTTCCTAAATCATATTGTTATAATATGAATTTATAAAATATATATCAATTTTATCTTAAAAGTTAGAACATACTTAAGTTATATTATGTACATAATTAGTAATGGGACTACCAAATTTTAATAAAAAGAATAATTCTTCTATGTCTGAAAATGGAATAAAAAATGTTGACAATAATGAAACAAATAAAAATAATGAAAATCCTATTAGAATTTCACCAAAAAAGTCAAAAGATTCAAGAATGACAATTAAACCATCTGTAATACATCAACAAGGATCGTTTTCTACTAAAGTAGATCATTTATTTGAGTCGGTAAAAGAAAAGACATCGGACTACTTTGATAAGGTTAAGATAAAACAACATAATATTAATTCATTTGCAGCAACAGAAACTAACGTACAAGAAGCAAATAAAGTACACAATCAACAAGAATTTGTTATTCCAGTTCTAGAGGAAAAATACACAATTTCAAAAAATACAGTATTAGAAGATATTAAAATAGAGAAAAAATGGATAACTCATAATGAAAAGATTCAGGTACCCGTATCCTATGAAAAATTATTTGTTAATGATAAAGAGCTTGATGCCTATTCAAAGGAAAATATTTTTACTCAGATCAAGGGCAAAATATTAGATTTTGTATATGTTGAAGGTAGTACCAATGAAAACAGGATTGAAAATGAGGCAAATAAAGAAGTAGACCAACACGAACAGGAAAAGTTACCTGACAAATATCATCATACAAAAAGTGAAAAAGAAATAAATAAAGTAAGTGGTGAAAAAGTGTCTTTATTGAATGATGAAAAGACTAATTTTACCAATGCCAAAAATAATAATACAATACAAAATGACAATACACAAAAAGTAATTCCTTTGTATGCTGAAGAAATAATAATAACTAAAAGAAAGATAAAAGTTGGAGAAATAATAGTAACTAAAAGAAAGATAACTGAAGTTAAGAAAATTGATTTAGATATAGTCAAAGAAAAAGTAACGGTTGATTATGCTAATGGTAGAAGAGAAAATATTACATAGTAATAAAGGCCATTACTATAACTAAAGTAATCTATATTTTATTTTGTGATAAAAATTATCATAAAACGAAAATAAGTAAATATTTACTAATAAAGCATATTTAACTTTAGATAATACTTTATTAAATGTTATTGATAATATAGTGTTAAGATGAAATATGAAAATAAAGATGAGATAAAAAAGGAAAATAATAATGATAAGAAAAATGATATTGGAGAAACACTCAAACAAGTACCAGAGAAGATTAAGAAAGAATCAAAAAAAGAAGCTACTATAATAGGAGATTCCGATCGTGAATAAAGTAAAGGAAAATTTAATGATCTGTAATTTTCTCTATATTCTATATTATTATAGATATAGTTGTTGATGCAATTTTAAAGTATTATAATGATAGAATTGTTGTGGCTATTTCACTATCATAGAAAATCTTATAGAATATTTGCTCAAAGATTAGGAACCTAACAGAACTGCAAGACAGGTATATCTATAGCATTAAAGGTACTTTCTTCAAAACAATCAAAAAAATCATCGGGATTTTAACCGTATTGCGTTCAAGAAAGATCTAATAAAAAGGAACAAGAGTTTTTAGATAATATAATCAGAATAAAAACCGGTTGTTCTGGTATCTTTTATCATTTGCTTTTAAAATTAGTTATTCTAAATTTAATAAATCTTTTATTTTTTATTAGTTCAAATTGGTAATGTAATTTTAAATAGGATGTATATGGATACTGATGTTTTAGAAATTTTCAATACACTATTACTATCTATAACAGTTTCTAGCGCCTTTCTCATTGGTGCAATTCTTTCCATTTTTATTCATTATCCAGAAAGAATTAGAGCAGATTTAGCTGCATTTTCCGCTGGAATTTTTTTTGCAACAATAGCTTTTTCATTAATTGATGAAGCAATAAGAGAAGGCTCTTTTATTACTATGGTAATTGGGTTTGTAGTTGGTGCGGTTGTTTTCAGTGTGATCAACAGGATACTTCAGACAAGGTATAAATCTAAAACCAAAAACAAGAATACTAGTTCATCTAAAACGGTTATCATAGGAACATTTCTAGATAGCTTTCCAGAAACCATATTTATTGGAGTCATCATAGCTTTAAATCTTCAGGGATTAATGTCTGCAGTTTTGGCCCTATTTCTAGGTAATTTAACAGCAACTATGGAAGGAGCAAAACGAATGGTTGATGACTCAAAACATAACTTGAAAATTTTTAACCAATGGTTATATGTTTTTGTTATAGTAACTCTTGGTGGTCCATTAGGGTGGTATTTGGAGAAACCATTAAATCCTGAACAGTTATCTATGATTATAAGTTTCGCTGCTGGTGCACTTATGGCTTTTATTACGGAAGAACTTATACCTCAAGCATATAAACGGGTAGAATTACATATTGGGTTATCCTCCTCTTTTGGATTTATTATAGCATTAGCTTTATTTCATTATATGTAATAAACATACTTTAACATTTTAATTAATAAATCATTTATTATAGTGATTTACATAGTACAAGCAAATTTATAAATAATAAATCTAGAAATATTCTTTAACATAATTGATTCCATGCAAATATATACAAATTAGTTACCATTTAATTAATTAGATAATATTATTTTTTATAATATTATTCAATAATAAAAAGAAGTTAAAAATTTAAAATCAATTTAGGGGCTTAAAATTTTTTTTTGGTATTTAACTTAATCATATCTCACTATGATTTATATTATTTTTCATCAGAATAACTTATGGTTTACATTTAGTTCTTTCAACTCAATAACAGTAAATTCTAAATATTTCCTAGAATAATACTAATTATCATACTATAAAGTAATATTTTCTTCTTTGTCCTTAGGTATTCTTTTTTCAAGATTTTCCATCAATCTTTTAATTTCTTTTAACTCTTCTAATATTTCATTCTGAGTTATAGAATGTGAAAATTCCAGTTGTATGTGTTTGTATGCTTCTTCAGATTTCTTTACAATAATAGCAACAAATATGTTGATAACAATAAGTGTGCCTATTATAATAAAACTTACAAAGAAAATTCCATTTAATGGATTAACATCTGTTACTGATGCCATTATCTCAACCCATCCTTCTAAAGTTAGAATCTTGAATAATGTTATTAGGGAACTTGGGTAATGTTCCCTAATGTTCTGAATCTATGGTATTGAATAGATGATACCCCCGCAATACCATAAACAAAAAAGAGGAGAGACAGACGTAAAAAAATTATTAATCATACTTGGTAAGGATTTGATTATTGTTATAACCATTACTGACATCTCTCTCGATCTATTTGTTAGACGTGTAACTCGTAATAGCCTGATCAATCTAGCAACTGTAGTAAAACCGGCTGTAAGAGGTAGCAATGAAAGAACAATTATAATGAAATCTAAAATATTCCACCCATTCTTAAAATAATTGT
>DAIPKY010000293.1:0-1943 GCA_036769505.1 Nitrososphaeraceae archaeon | reverse complement strand
CGAAGGTTTGATAAGGTTGTAAGAAATATTCATATGGTTTTAAAACAATAAAGAATTAAATTTATAAACTAAATAATTGTTAAAATTCTAATGACCTGATTATACTTTTGCAGATCCAGACACTCTAAAACCAGGACAAAAATCTCCATTTAATATGTACATAGATGAAAAGATAGGCGACAAGGTGAAAGCATTTGAAGTTTCATTAACGTGGAACAACCCCGATGGTACGGAAGTATATATTGAAATGTTGATGTTGTTGAAGATGAAAATATCTATGATACATTTGAAGAAACTAAATCAAACAAATTAACTGATGAAGAATTAGAAAGGTTAGGATTATTTGAAAGATGATATAGGAAAATATTAGTGATTTTACTATAAAAGTTTGAATGATAGTATCTTTTTATTGTTTTTGTTGGTTATAAATTTAGGATCAATTATATGGTTAGCAGACTATTAATGTATCAAGACAGAAAGAAGAAGGAGAAGAATTAAAAGAAATGACCAGTAGTAACAACAGCAGCAGTAGACTGAATGAAAATGATGAATTTAAAAGCGAAAAAATCTATGAAACTAGAGAAGGCCGGTTTAGAGCAATTGCACATATAATCAAAGAATATGTTCAAGTTAAAGGAATTAAATCTGATCCAATAACTGTAGATGATGCTATGGCTCCAATTATAAATATGGTACTAAATGATAAAGAATTTAGAAAATTTGCAGTAGAAAATTACAAGGCTTTAATTCTTTATGATGAGAAAGATGCTGAATTTTATATTAAAAAAATTACAGATGAAATGCTAGAATTAATTAAGGAAGAAGAAAATATTGACAATCTTGAAAATAAAGACTTTGAGAATAAAATTACTGAATTAGAATCAAGTTTAAACAAAAGATGAGAATAACAACAATAAGGTGTGATTCACGGATCCGTATGTAACCTCTCCATATTGATTTGTTGTTGATTTATGTTATAATATAATGGAAGCCATAACCAACTACTATTATTAAGGCATAGATAGAAGCAATAATAATAGAAGGCTATGAAAATCAATTCTATTTTTCTTTGGACTGTATTCACTCTCATGAAACAGAGTATTTAAACATTTGAAATAAATTAATTGTAAAGCCATAGCCTCCTGTCTGGGATGAGATATTGAAGGTTATGTTTTGGAAGATAAATCTTATATTCTGCCTATAAGATTTCTTATATCAATCAATCTTGTAGTATCCTAATAATTGGGTATAAGTTCTACTGTAATTATCGTAGCCCTCTACTGAGAACCATAACAATAGAAGGCTATGACAACTATGACTTTTTGGTTGATTCACAAAGTATTGTAGAATAAGAAATAAACTACTTGAGGTTTTTAATATCTTACCAAGCATTTTTAAAACTTAAAAATCTTCTGCAAAATATGCATAAACAATTTTTTTATTTGTTATTATATATTATGAAAATATAAAGAAAATTATTACAAATTTTTGAGTAATGTTCATTTTTCTTTCGAGATATCAAAAATTCTTATAATCTAATATGACTAAAATCCCTAGCTTGGATTAATTTTGACATTTTTTCAGAAAAATATTGCTTCTTTTCATATTAAATCATACTGTCAATGATAAGGTTAGAGAAAATTTTCAATTTCCTAAAATAATAATAATAATAATTCTGTACCTAATAATTTCCATACTTACATTATAAAGACGTATCAACCTTTTAAAACCTTGTTTTATTTTCCATTTTTTATCTTACTCTTTTTATTGATTCCACTTGAATGACTAATATCTTATTTGAACCGTGAAGATATGAATACTTTTACTAAGTGTATAATGTATATACAAATTTTGATACACAATGATGATGTAGTTAGACCAATGATGGGTGAATCCCTTTACCAATCATTGGCCCAATGAGATCTATTATAATAGATTCTTTA
>DAIPKY010000292.1:0-1943 GCA_036769505.1 Nitrososphaeraceae archaeon | reverse complement strand
AGGCTCTAGTGCTGGTGGATTCTTTTCGCATACTAGAAGCAACTCCTAAAACATTAATTTTTTTATTTATTATCACATTAAGTTATTAACTTCTACTTTTTATAAGTCTAAAGGTCTACAAATTATTAAATCTAATATATAAAGGAGAAAAATATTTTACTATAGTGATTACTATATTTGCATTTATATGTTTATACTATTACGTTTTAATATTTATTACTATAATATTATTTAATTAAATATATTGATGAGTATCTATTGAAAAATATTAATTCTAGATCGGAGACTAAAACTTTGGAAGAAAAATGTGAAATATTAGATATCTGGGATGTTCTAAGTAGAAGATGGTCATTACTAATATTAAAAAATTTAAGTATTAAAAAGGTAGTTCGATTTAATGAATTAAAAAGAAGTCTAAAAGGAATTAGCAGTACCGTTTTATCTGATAGATTATCAGAACTTGAACAAGAAGGTTTAATTACAAAAAAAATATATCCAGAAATTCCACTAAAAGTTGAATACGCATTAACAATCAAAACAAAAGATCTAGAGCTGATTTTACAGAGTCTTAATAAATGGTGTGAAAAATGGGAAACTAAAAATTAGATTTATAATTAATATCGTCCTTTATACATTATAATCAATTATGGCAGAATACAATTTAGACTGTAAAATTAAAATGGATGAGAAGTGATTTGAATCTTGTTTGTATGTAGCTATAATATAGTCTAAATTCTATAAGCATTTAACCAATATTACCATTTTGTAAAAAATAAAATATTGCGATAAAAACTAGATAAGAATTATGTTATAGATGAACTAAAGCATCAACTGATTGAATGGAGATTACACCAATCTTTTTTTCACTCTTGTCATTTATATGCTTGAGCTTTTTAATTAAATCTTCTAAAACATCTGACTCTGCTATTGTAACTATAGTTTTACGATTTGAGGAGACTATTGCAGTTTGTCCCCCTGCTTTCCCAGATCTTATTTTTTGTTTGGACTGTCCATAACCATGAGAGTCATACAATGTTGCCTCCAATTTTAAATCCTCTATTTCTGATATTACTTCCTCAACTTGCTCTGGACTAACAAAAACTTCTATTTTTTTTAAACCTGCAGAAATTTTATTTTTATCAGTCTTTTTAGATTCTACTATCTCAAATGGTAAACCAAATTTTTCTGTCAATATAAAATACAGCCAATCGAAAGATATAAAGTATTTGTTAATAGAATTAATAACTGAAAATTCATAAACTTTGACATCTTTAATCTAAAATTAGAAGTTAATTTGAAAATACAAAAAGACAAAATTAAAATCAATAGAACAATTTTTAAGCATAGTATATATTACGAAATAATTAATGGACAATTATTATAAGTCCCCAAAGGTAGCAACCTCTGAATGGAACTTAAATATATTGCAATCTAAAAAAATTCCATTTATTATAATAAAGTTATTTTATATACAAGTTGCGACTATTTTATACCGGATTTGGTAATTGGAAAAAACCTTATTATCGAAGTAGATGGCAAGGTCCATGATATAGAACATAGAAAAACATTAGATAGGATACGTCAGAGAGCATTAGAAAATATGGGTTATACTGTACATAGAGTAAAAAATGAAGAAATTCGTGATAAATCAAATGATTGATGTAGCAAATGAAATTAACGAAATTTATACTATATTATCTGATACTAAAGAGAAAAAGAGAGTTACTATAACAGAATTAAAAAAATCCATTTATATTGAACCTATTCCAAAAGTTATACAATTCAATTTAGACTCAATGAGTAGAGGTCATTAAATGAAGAAGTAACCAACGAAATCTGGTCAGTTGTTTTTTAGAAAATCATTATCAAGATTTCATTCTGAATTAGTTAAAAATCAGTGTGCAATTGAAAGATTAATTTTATTGTTACATGAGCTTAGTCTA
>DAIPKY010000291.1:0-1944 GCA_036769505.1 Nitrososphaeraceae archaeon | reverse complement strand
TTTTATTATATTAAATTTAAATTGAATTAGAGGCAATGGTGAAGTAACAAGACACTCATCTTTTTAGATAACTAGTTTTCAACAAACATTTTCAATAAATAAATAAATAAATAAATAGAGAGAAAATCTTTTTATTTACTCTCTATTTCTTTTATTATTTTATTGTAAAGATCTACAATATGGTTTGAACAGGTATAGTGTATTTTGATAGTACCATCTTTATGAAACTCATTTACACTTATTGCTCCTGCTTTTCTTTCTGTCATCTTCTTAACACCACATACTTCACAACAAAAAACCTTTTTTTCTTCTAGTTTATATCTTAACAATTTTTCTAGATAATTATTATAGTACAATATACTTTTAATATATATACTCAATTTAGTTTCATTAATTAATAAAAATAATCTCCAAAAATATGAATAAAATTAGTTTCAACAACTTGTTTATCTTTATTTAACAAATGCTCAGAGATATTCTCTATAACATCACATCTCTCTAGAGATTGATCGGGGGCTAATGTAGCAACAATAACAAAATCGAATACTCCTGTATAAAAATAGGCTATGACAACAAGATTACATACATAACTGACTGTTAACCTTGTTTACTCATTTTTAAATATCTAGGATATTATTAATTTGCAATCCATCATTGGGTAAACCTGTCATAAACCATAGCCTGTGTGTTTATGTATATGTGTGTATACTCTGTCATGGTCTTATACATAGATATACAGGCTTATGGTTTTTTTAATTGAATATTTTAATTCATTACTTAATCTATTACTCGTGATATCGTATAATGTTACTATTACAATTAATTTATCTCCAATTATTATATAGTTTAGGATATACTATAATTCTTAACCAAAGAAACTCCACACACAACCTCTTACGTCAAACACACTGCCATAGCCTCATTTTCTACTGATTTGCTCCTACATAAAAGGGCTATGGCTTTTTCAATTAGAGTTTATTATCATGAGAAATAGATTTCGATATACTTTCATTTACTGCACTAATTAATTTAAATATAGATACACGCTTTTTGAGAATGTTGAATTTATAATTATATTTGAAATCCTTGAAATTACTCAATAATATTACATTTAGTTTTGGATTTATCTCTAAGAGTTTTGTACTGCTAAATAATCCATTTAAATTAAATATTTTCTCATCGACAATTATTAATGAATAGTTATCTGGATTTTCTTGGATATGTCGATATGCTAAAAGAGGATCGGTAAAACTAGAAACAGTATAACCACTCATTTGTAATGCCTCACTAAATAAATTTAATAAATCTGGATCATCATCAATTATGGCTATGGATTTCTTAAACATTCGAGTTTATAGATTTAGACGTGAATTATCTGTATTTAAGGATAGTAGTTGAGTAATTTTCTTAACTTTTTCAAATTATGGAACAATATAATCAGTGGGTGTTATTGGATTTGCCTACCAGCTATAACACCCACTATGTGATGGTTTGCAAGTAGATGTAAGGTGCATTATGACAAGATAAGGTAGAATAAAAGACTGTTGATTTTTGGGTGGTAAAATATTTTGTCATTCTCAATTCGAAAAATATATGATAAATATTAAATATAGCTATAGGTTTCATTGTTTACCCTATGCAATCTGCTATGAGTAGAAAAAATTCTATTAAGAAGATTTTAAAATATGTATTTGGTGGATTAAGTTTAGTGTATATTGGTACATTATTATTCATGGTGGTTCATGATATAATGACAGGCGAATCTTCCACTACTGCGGAATATTGTAAAAAGTATGGCTTTTTAGCATCACCAGATTGTTGGTAAAATGTAAGTTATCAAATTGACAAATAAGGTTGCTGTCTCTCAGACCAGACAAATTCAACCAAGCCGCTGCAGATAATTCAAGCAATTTTTGATGTGCTGACCATTTCCATTTTTATGTT
>DAIPKY010000290.1:0-1953 GCA_036769505.1 Nitrososphaeraceae archaeon | reverse complement strand
AAAACTATTTTTTAAAAATGTAGTAGTTGCTTCTTCTTGTATATTCTTTATTTCTATTACTATTTGGTTGATTAATCCATGGGTCAAGATTTGGCATTACCGTGTACACGAAAGAAGTCATTTATTAATTTGAGAGATACATGCAGAAAGAATGGGAGATAGTATTTCTATAAAGTTGCCGTATGATATAAAAAGTGTAAAAAACCGTCGGATACTATTCTAGAAATTGAGGACAATTACATTCCATACATTTATTGTCTCCAATATAACCTACACCATACAGATGATTCTTTCTTAGATGAGTACACTTTTTACACATATCAAATTCCTTCATTAGTCAAATAACTTGTAGAAAAAATATAAGGATTATTAAAAATATAGAAAAGCTTAAAGCTTACGCTATTCCATCAGAACACTTTGCTCCAATTATTACAGTCAATATTGGAGGCTTTAACAATGCTAAGTATATGGCTTTTTCTTTATCAGGCATAGACATAAAGCTAAATTTTCATCTTAACGTCATAATATAGCTTTATACTACGGTTTTTTACACCTCTTTTAAACCGACAAGGACTTTACAGAACGCTAATTAACAAAGTATAAAGAAAAGAACAAGTTATGTAACAATATTATGAAACACGAGATGGACAAGTTGTCCATCTTTACTTCTTCCTTCTCACTTAAAGGAACCCAATAGGATTTCTGTTATTGTAGTAAAAAAGAAATCCTTTATTCTATTAGACACTTTATATAACATTTATGGCAAAATTTGTTGATATGGATGAGATAGTGTGAACTTTAAAGATCAACTGGAAGAAAAAATAGAGGGTTCAGTAATTCTAATAAATAAATTCAATGTAGAACCAGATAAAGTTGAACAGTTTGTAAAGGATTGGGAAAGACGCTGTTAATTTTAAACAACAACCTGGATTTATTTCTACACAATATAAAGGCATGGCAAGAGTTCTGTATTTATTAATTATGCAGTTTGGGAGCCGATAGAGTAGTATAAGGAAGCAGTTAATAAATTAGTTTTCAGTTCCAAACACAATCAGGACTATTAAAATATGATGATGATAGTTTAGTAATTTCGCCACATTTATTCAAAAAGGTTGCTGTTACTGGAATATGTAAAGATTAGTACTCGGAATTTTTCTTTTAAATTTTATCAATCTGAATTAATTGCAAGACTTGGCATTTGATAGTAGTTGAATTCATTTCTTATTAATTTTCATTCTTATCTTTTTCTTTTAGACTTGATTCTAATTCTTTGATTTTGTTCTCAAATTCTTTATTATCAAGATTATCAATATTTTCTTCTTCTTTAATTAAGGCTGCTGATATTTCATCTGTAATTCCTTTAATATGAAATTCAGCATCTTTCTTATCATAAAAAATAAACACCTTATAATTTTCTAATGCAAACTTTCTAAATTCCTTATCGTTTAAAACCATATTTGTAATTGGAGCCATAGCATCATCTACAGTTTTTGGATTGCTGTCAATTTCTTTAACTTGAAGATATTCTTTAATTATATGTGCAATTGCTCTAAGACGGCCTTCCCTACTTTCATAGATTTTTTCGCCTTTGAATTCATCAATTTCATCCCATCTGCTGCTGTTACTGGTCATTTCTTGTTATTCTTCTCCTCAAATATCTTCTAATGTAATTTGATTTGTTTTCATCTTCTAAATCCTTGATATTATCCCCATACACTTTAGGATTAATAACCATTTTTTTATCTCTTATTTATGCACACATTTGGATGCACATTTCTGCAGTTAGAGGACAAGGAGATTTCTAGATTTTTTCAATTTAATTTGTGAATTTCCCTATCTTAATAGAGCTAATCTTCTTTATAAATTAAAAAAAAGATTTATAGTTTTTGTCCTATCCCAATATATGGTAATAGATACTATTAGAACAATTAAGCTTTTAGGCAAATGGTCAGC
>DAIPKY010000024.1:0-18317 GCA_036769505.1 Nitrososphaeraceae archaeon | reverse complement strand
TTTACGCATTCGGTGGAATTATATGAAAAATAATTTTTCAATTGAGAATAACATAAAGGCGTGATTCACGGATGCGTATATAACCTTCTCCTTTTGAGTTAATTTTTTATTTATTTATTGAGAAATTTAAAGCCATAATCAACTATTACTATTATTGAGAAAGATGGTGATGCACCTACATACTCAATAATAACAGAAGGTTATGACGAATCTCGTTTCTTCACATCTCATGGCTAGAGATAGATAAAAAGAGATTGGCTTGATGATGTATATTGATACCAATGTATAGTATTTAATAATGGTGAACAATTTTACTGCCATAGCACTACCTGATACCCTTGTAGGTTTTGTAGGCTATGGCAGTAGGTTTGCAGATATCCTTCCTTACTGGATTATTGTGTGATAATATATCTAATATAATATTTAATAATTTTAGACAATTGCTGTTAGTAAATTGTCGTAGCCCTCTAAGGATATATATCATAACAATAGAAGGCTATGAAAATTGGGTTTCTGGTTTGATATGACTTTTAGAGTGTATGAACATTCATCGTATATACTATTTAATCCCTGAGGACAATTGTATTATTTAATTAATTGCCATAGCCATCTACTACTACTACAATCGAGGAGTGATAGGACAATAGCAATAATAGAGGCTATGTATGAGTCCAACGATGCGATTGTTGATTGATGATGAAATATTCTATTTAATAATTTAATATAATTTATTCAATTCAATTATTAATTGCCATCATAGCCTGAACTCAATCGAGATTTATAGTTATAGAGACGATTCAGACTATTACGGATCGGAGTTATGCTTGTTTTGTTTGCCTATTGAGTTCTTTGGAGAGTATGACTTTCAAATTGTTATTCTGATGTCTATCGGATGCACCAGTGGAATTCATAAATTTGTGATATTGTTTTGACTAGAAAACAAATTCTCTATGTTATCAATTAAACCAATTTTATTTAGAGTAGTTGAAAGTTTTACAGGCAGCTGAATAGATCTCCTAGTCTTCTTCTCATCGTAAATTGTGTGTCTATTAACTTTTTTACTCCCAACTTATTAATGGGCCTAAAGGGGTTTGAACCCTCGACCTACCGGTTATGAGCCGGTCGCTCTACCAGGCTAAGCTATAGGCCCAACTATTTCAATTATATTCAATAAATAGGATATAAAAATTTAAGTCTGGAGGATGACTAATGAGGAAATCAATTCATCCTAACTTGTACATAATTATTATAGATAGCATCTAGGATTTGATTTTGACAATTCAATGAACTTATTGATGCATTTAATATTTTTTCATTTAAAACTTTTGTCTCTCGAACTAAATTGGAATCGAGTAAAATTGTTTTCCATAATTGAGCATGCTCTATATCTACAATTTGATGTATGTTAAAATATGTTATACCTTCCTTGCTGCAAATATTATAAAATTTTTTTAATCCTTCGATTTTTGCTTTACTAATTTGTGGGATTTCTTTCTCAAATGAATACATGGTTGCTGCACCTTCGCAGATTGACGAAAGACATAATTTTTTTAAATTATTTATGGCCAGATTGACCTCACTATTTCCTTCATATTCCATTATTTCTTGTTTTTCAATCCCCACTGAGTGTGCAAATTTAATCCATGGTTGTATGTGTTGATATTCTTCATCGTGAGTATTACGTACTGCTTTCACATATTGTGTTCCAGAGTCATAGTTTACAAGATTCGTTTGAACGTTATTAACTAATTCAGGAACAGCTTTTACTAGTTGAAAGTATTCTTTTGAATAACTACGTAAATGATTCAACGTTAATTTTCCTTCTCTCCACAAAATATAAAATCGATGATTTAATAAGCTTCTTTCACATATTTCATCATCAATGATTTTGATTAATGATTCTAAATGACTCGAATCAATACGGTTGCTTATCATACATATTAAAACATAGAAAGATTAGAAAAACCTTTTGTATTCTTATTATTATTAGAGTTTTCAATTAAGAAAAGATTTTATAGAAATTAAAATTACAAGTCATCGTGCTCCGGTGGTGTAGAAGCTTTATAATGGCTGCACAATCCGGTCAAGCATTGTGGCCTTTCGAGTCGCAGATCCCGGGTTCAAATCCCGGCCGGAGCAATGAGAATTTTCGTTTAATGCCTAACGATTACCAATAATTAGAAAGATAGCCTATAGTAGCATTAATATTCTGATTATTTTTAACTAAAGTGAAGATTAAATATTTGGATGGCGATAGTCTTAAAGGAAAAAATACAAATCAAGAATCCAGTAGCTCATTGATGGAACAATATGGGGGCTTTTTATTAAAAATTAATGCTACATTAGAAAGAGAATTGAATCTTTATTCCTGGTCTGAATTTTATTCTTCTCTTAAATATGCGTGTGAAGGAGGAAAGCGAATCCGTCCTCTTATATTGCTGTTATCCTCTGAAATAATCAAATCCAAAAATAGTATTAATATTAATAATACTAATAATAATAATCATCTTACACATACCCCTAAAGGTTTTTCTAAATTAGATGATCAAAGATTTCTAGCAGCATCTGCAATTGAACTTTTACATACAGAATCAGTCATACATGATGATATTATTGATGAAGAAAATGTGAGAAGAGGTAAGCCCTCTTTTCATATAAAATACGGGTATAATAACAGTATTTTAACAGCAGACTTTGTACTTGGTATTATCTTAAATATTACATCGAAATTAAATAATCCACGTATCTCTTCAGAGATCGCTAATGCGGCTATTCGCATGAGCGAAGGGGAAATAATGGAGATTAGATTGAATAAAGACCATACAATTACCGAAGACGATTATATCAAGGTATTAGAACATAAAACGGCTTCTCTATTTGAATCTTCTACTAGAATTGGTGCCATTTTGGCTGATGCAAATGAAGAAGATACAAGAGCAATAGGAAATTTCGGGCATTTGATGGGAATAGCTTACCAAATTCACGATGACCTGGATGATTGGAATAATGAGGACAGATTATTTAACTTACTCATGAAACAGAATAATCATTCTCAACATCTTGTTAGTAAAATGGAAAACTTATACAAATCGTATTCACTCAAAGCAAAAAATGAACTAAATTTGGTCATAAATAATATAACAAACAATTATACCACCCGCTTAAAACATCAATTAGAAGAACTTACTAATCTCAATATGTTACAATTTGGATCATCTTAAATCGCCTTCTCTTCTATTATCTCTAATTCCATGAAAATCATTCTTATTCTTTGATTAAAAAGTTAAAGATGAACTCAAATAACAAAATGGTTTATAGAATCTAATAAAAATTCCTCGATCGCCATATTATGGCAATCCACTAAGAAATTAATTACAGAAGTTATGTAGATAAAATTTGCTACTATCTTTACCTTCTCTCATCCTAGAAAGACAATTCTAAAAGATATCAAGAATGTTTTTTATATAACAGTAACAAATAGTAATTATGGTATCTGGAAGGTATTTCAACCGTGGTGTAAAAACTTTAGATAATCCAGACATTGGATACGTTGTAAGAGAAACTCCTGATAAGATAATAGTATTTGGTGGAAAAGGGAATAGATATGATATTCCATTCTCTGAGATTCAACAAGTTGGTGCAAATGTGCTTATTGGTCTTCCATTTTCCGAGTTAGAAAGAAAATACAAAGTAAATCGAAATAATCCGCTTCCAACTAGTAGGCGAGATCCATGGAAAGATGAGAAACATCAAGTCGATTTAGCATATTATGAAGGGAAGTATCCCAAATCTCTCTTTAACAAAGGAGTTAGGGCAGAAAATGAAGATGATCTCGGTTTTGTAGCAAAAGAAACAAATGACAAGATAGTAGTTTTTGGATACTCAAATGACAGATATGATATTCCCAAATCAGAGATAATAGCTGTA
Organism: Nitrososphaeraceae archaeon; assembly: GCA_036769505.1. Classification (GTDB taxonomy): domain Archaea; phylum Thermoproteota; class Nitrososphaeria; order Nitrososphaerales; family Nitrososphaeraceae; genus TH1177. The sequence continues at coordinate 14,390 of DAIPKY010000024.1, read as the reverse complement.
GGAATGAACGTAATAATTGGAAAAAACTTTCCAGAATTATCCAAATATAAAGTAGATAGGAATGCCCCCTTACCGACAGGAGAATCAGTTGAAACAATTGCTGAAGAAGCTTTTCCAGAAAATCAGGATAAAGAACAAGCTATGAGAAGATAAATAGAGTTTCTATACAAATTAGTTCTAATAATTCCTGGAATTTTTGTTGTATTGATATTAATTAGAAATTCCTCGAACTACTTTCTAATGTTGTTTAAGGTTTTAAAATCAATATATTATAATATGCTAATGAATCCACCATTTTTATTGGCTATCCAAAGTTATATAAGAAATACTGACTGTACTTATAGTGATGGTTTCTAAAAATATATTTTCTGGTATATCATTATTTTTACTACATTCTGGCAAACAAAGAAGAAATATTATAATTTTAGGAGGCTCCCTTCTCGCAATAGGATTTATTGGAATGGTAATCACTGGCTCTATAGTAATACAAGATACAGCTAATAATAATTTGACTCCAAAAGGATATCCTAAGACAGAATTTCTTGGGATTTCTGTCTATTCCTATGAATATGCATCTCTATTTATCACAATTCTTGGAGTTTTTGTATTCGCAGGGGGAATGATTGGAATGGACTCAAAGCAAAAGCAAAATCAAAAACAACAATAATTTTGTTGAAATTCTATTTGAGATTTCGCCATATCTTTATTGCTATCATAACAAAAATCATTTTTTTCTATTAAAATATAAATCAAGTAACGAGTTAGCCGTTAGAAAATGGATATCAACAAATAAAAGCAATAGATTTTATAAAATATCTAGACCATTAAAAAATATAAAATATATATTTAAACTTCAGTACAACTATCCTATCAAAAACGAATGACTAATTAATTGTCTAAGAAAAGTTATTAATTTACTTTTATATTATATCAATATGCTTGCAAAGATTACTAGCTTTACCAAAAATATGGTTAGGGTTACTCAACTGGATATTGATGAGTATGGCTCAATAATACCGGTTGGAGAGGTTGAATTACTATTCTCTCCACATAATGCAAATTTATATGAATTACTAAAAAATTCAACCTATGCTGCAATATTTACCGAAAAAGATCTTTATAACAAAGAATCAGGGAACTCTCTACTAGATGGCAAGTTAAATAATATTATACTCGTAATCCCTATGACATTAGACGAACTTAATGATGAAAAAAAGAAAGTTCTTGAGTCAACAGAACGATCTAGGAATCAAAACTTAAACGTATAAAACCTGGCCACTACGCATATTTAATTCAAATTGTAAAATCTTAAGGAATATCTACATAGATATTATTATCTTTTTTAATTATTTTATAAATAACTAAGTCATTTGATTTTTTCCATTCTGTATTTTGATTCAGCCATTTAGAAGGTATATTTTCAAGCTTTCCTGTTCGCAGGTTATATTCAAAATCATGCAAATAGCATATAATACGACAGTTGCTAGATGATATAGCACTCTTTAATAAAGATGCTCCACGATGTGGACAATAATTATCACATGCAGATAATTTTCCATCCATGTTAACAAGCAAAATATCTATTACTTTACTATCAAGTGTTAAATGAAAGACTTCTAGGCTCTTATTTTTTATCTTCTCGACATTACATATCTTATGAAGCATATCTCAAATTACTCTAGAACGAATATTATTTATTTTATAGTACTTACAAAATTGTAGAATACTTTATTCTCCTAAATAATTTCTTAATTTCAAGGTATTATGGCTATGAAAGATATACTGTATGTATACTTAAATTATAGAATTATCATTATTCTAGAAATCATACTTCTTAATGTTAATGGAATCACCTAAACAATACGATATAAACTCCCTTTTTTTTTAAGTTTAAAATACTAAAGTTGAAATATCTAAGAAAATATAGAATGTATGAAAACATTGAGAATAGCTAGTTTTTTACCAGCAACTGAAGTTAGAACATATCTTTCAGACCGATCCTATGGTGGAGGGTATAGTGGAGGAAGAAGAAGTAGTGGTGGAGGATATGGAGATAGAAATAGACCTAGACGTTTTCGTCATTCACCCGTTAAGATAGGCGAACAATACGATGTAACTATTGAAGCTATTAGCAACAGAGGAGACTCTGGAGTTGCAAAGATAGAAGGATTTGTCATATTTGTCCCTGGAACTAAGGTTGACGAAAAGTTAAAAGTTAAAATAACAAAAGTTGGAAATGGGTATGCTACTGCAGAATTAGCACAACAAACAAGTGATCAAACTGCTTCCGAAAACTCAGAACAATCACAAGAAGATACAAATAAAGGAGAAGAAATAATAGAAGAAGAAGAAGAAGAAGCACAAGAAAAGGCATAACAATATTTCTCTGAATTCAAAAATTGAGAACAGGATTGTTTGTTGGATCGAAAGCAATTATTGTTTTATTTCTAATCTAGTTTTTTATTTTTTACTAATCTTGACAAATTATGGTAAATATATTATTCATTAATAAAACTCAAATAGAAGATGATAGGTTGTCTTTGTTTACGAGAATAAAATAGAATTTAAATTATTATTAGTAGATTAAAGGAAATCATCGTTTATCTTTTTCTATTGAATAATATTCGCTAGATCTCTATGTATATTTATATATTTAATGAAATTATGTATTTGTAAGCTATAAATAAAGTTACTGAATAAAGACAAATAATGAAATTAAAAATTAATTATAAGTATTTTATTTATTATTAAATTAACTGTTCATTTGTTCTATTTTAATTACAAAACTCTCAATTCTCATTTAGAAATTCTATTATCTTAATAAAGAATCTTGTAAATTTAAATAGCCCCTATTTAACGTCACATGTTTATAGTTTTGGAAAATAGTTTTATCTATTAATTGATAAAATTTAAAAAAAGAAATTTAATTCTGAGTTATATTTCCAAGTGAAGGAACTAATTGATCGATGTGAGTAGGGACAGATATCGAGGCGAATTCCAGTAAGGGTGCATGCCATATTCCAAATCCCACCATAAAAATAATCGCAAATATTAATACCCCTATAATGGCCTTAGGTTCTTTTACCCTTGACATATCACCACTTTCATCTAGGTACATTTTTTTAATAATCCATAAATAATATCCTAAGGATAGGGCACTATTTAATAATCCTGCGATCGCTAAGTAGGGACCCCATGAGATTACTGTGCTACTATCAATCGCAGATTGAAAAAGTACCAATTTACTCCAAAAACCATTCAATGGAGGAACACCAGCTAATGCTAGCAATGATATTGATAATGCAATGGCGGTAATGGGCATTTTTCTTCCAAGGCCACTGTATTTTTCTAAACTGTAAGTCGCTAATGCTATTGCAACAGCAGCAATAGCTAAAAATGAGGCTGATTTCATTACAGCATGATTAAGGATGTGAAAAAGTGATCCGTCCAAAGCAGAACTTGCATAGGGTGCCAACGCTAGTCCAATCATCATGTAACCGGCCTGCGCGACACTAGAATAGGCCATCATACGAGGAACACTTCTTTGTATCAGAGCACCAAAATTACCTACAGTCATAGTAACAACTGCTAAAAGGGCAAGCACAATACTCCAATCCAGCCCAACAGCGAACATTCCCATTACTATTACTCGAATGGCGGCTGCAAAACCTGCTTTTTTTGTTCCTGCTGCCAACAATGCACCTATTGTTGTTGGTGCACCTTCATATGCATCAGGTAACCACATATGAAATGGTACCAAGCCCATTTTAAACCCAAATCCAGCAACAAACATACCTATCGCAAGATAAGAAATTGGGATAATTCCTCCTACTAATTTATCTTGGGCTTGATTTGGGGTGGAAAGTTCAGCAAGAATTGTTATAGAATCCCCGATATTTGTGGTGCCTGTGACTGCATAGACAAATCCAATCGCAAGCACAAGAATGGAGGATGAGAAGGCTCCAAACATGAAATATTTTATAGCAGCTTCATTTGAGATGGGATCTTTCTTGGAAAATGCAGCAAGAGCGTATGTTGGTATTGACATAAGTTCCCATGCAATAAATAACATGACAAAATCTGTTGAATAAGCTATCAACACCATGCCAATTGTTGATAGTAAAATTAAGGAATAATATGAAGCATAGTTTGAAATTCCTCTCATATAGTTCCATGAAGAAGCTGAAACCATTATAGAGACGATTAAAAGCGAAACCGCAAAGAAAGAACCAAACATATCATCTGCAATTACATCGTTTCCAAAATACATTGCAGGAAGAGGTTCTCCACTTATGACTCTGGAGATTACTATGAGTACTGAGATTATTAAAGTTCCAAAAGTTATGGCACTGAAAAGTTTATTTTTACTTTTTCCTTTTTCTTTTTTATATGCATCGACTATAGGAATTCCAAGACCAACTGAGCCAAGAAGGATAATTATTAGAATTGGAGTAGACGAAATATCAATCATTTGTTACCACCAATTCCTCCTATAAGTATAACATAATTAAAACAACGATAATGCCTGCCGCAAAGACAAAAAGATATGTTTGAGTAACTCCCGTTTGTGTATATTTTACTACTTTTGACAAATAGCTCATAGAAAACTGTAACGCTGGATTAATTCCTTGTGCAATAATATTTTCAAAATATATCCAAATAAGTTGGTATAGACGCAGAGGTATTTTTACAAATCCCCAATATAACAAACTATTAAGATACCATCTATTATACAAGAAAGACCATGCCTGTTTTAAAATAGGATATCGTGAAATAATTTCTGGATCCTTTTTCCTAATTATATAGAATAATATACCCAAACCCGAGCCTATACCAAAAGCTACAAATGAGGACACAAATGCTATAGGGTTTAATGTTTCTGTTGTCTGGGCTAGATTTTGTTCTATGTTGTTTGCAGAATTATGAGTGCCAATTGCTTCTCCAATACCAAATGAGCTAAAGAGGTAGGTGGCCATGATGGAATGAATTTCTTCTTCAAAAATAAATCCAACTAGGCCAATGAGTATAGTAGAAATTGCTAAGATTGCAAAGGGGACCCACATTATTGGTCTGACTTCGTGAATTATGGGCTTGGTATCATGTTTTACATCGTGGTCATGGGAAGGTTCAGAAGAGATATACGACACAGATTGAGAGGTAGTAGTAGTAGTAGTAGAGGTTTGTTCGACGGATTGTACATGTTTGCTCTTTGTACCAAAAAATACCATGCCTACCATCCTGAATGTATAAAATGCTGTCATTATTGCAACTATAAATGCAATGAAGAAAAGAGCACTTCCGGTAGATGTTCCTGATTCTAAAAGGGCAGCAAAAATCGCATCCTTACTCCAAAAGCCAGAAGTTATTAAAGGAGCACTTGCTAATGAAAGTGCCGAAAGTAACATAAAAAGAAACGTTTTATTCATATTTTTCCTTAAACCTCCCATATCCTTCATAAATCTTGAACCTACTACATGTAAGATCGCACCGGCTGCCATAAACAATGATGCTTTAAACATCGCATGACTCATGAGATGAAAAAATCCAGCAGTATAACCATCAACAAATTGTGTAGAAAGGCCTGCTATGCCCAATGCCATCATCATATAACCAATTTGTGATCCTGTAGAATACGCCAAAACCTTTTTGATTTCAGGATTCACAATGGCTTGAGTCGCAAGGAGAAATGCAGTTATCGCACCTATCCAGGCAACTACCTCAAAGAAAGCCGCAGCATCAAATGCTGCCAAGGCAAAAAATAATGGCCCAATTCTAGCAATAAGAAAAACACCAGCTTTAACCATTGTAGCTGCATGTATCAATGCAGAAACAGGGGTAGGGCCAGTCATCGCTTCTAATAACCATTCATTCAAAGGAAATTGAGCTGACTTACCTATTGCTCCCCCAAAGAGAAGAACAGCTGCAGGTACCAAAAGGTTTTGTTCCATCATAGTATGAGCCCATGTTTGATCAGCTAACAATTCCTTAAAACCAAAAGTCCCAGCATACATAAAAATCAAAAACATTCCAGAAAGCATCATAACATCTCCTGCTCGTGTCATTAAGAATGCCTTTATTCCAGCATGTGTAGGAGATGCCCACATTGCTATACCTTTAACAATATGACCTTCTCTGCCAACATAATCTTTCTTTCTATCTGCATACCAAAATCCTATCAATGCATATGATGCAAAACCTACACCTTCCCATCCAAAAAATACCATCAATAGATTATCCGAAAGAACAATCAATTGCATTGAACCTATAAAAAACAACATTAGGAACCAATATCGTACCAAATCCCTATCTCCATGCATGTAACCAACGGAATAAATAATAATTAATGATGAAATCCATGCAACCAGATTTGTCATAATAATACTAAGTGGGTCGGCTAAGATCCCAGCTTTGATATTTAAGGCAGAGATCCAAGGGATCTGACTATGAATTTCACTTCCAGAGCTAACTAGAGGAATAAGTGTAGCAGCAAACAGAGCACTAATTATCGCAAAGCCAACAGCACTAATATTTGCAAATCTGGTACTTTTTTTAGCGAGAGCTGGAATTAATGCTGCACCTATAAAGGGAACCATCCAGACCAGCCAAACATTTATAGCAATTCCTTCAAACCCCATTGATTCAACCATCTTTATTTTCACCTACTCCCTTAATTTCTATATTTTTTACTTGTTGTAACTGATAAAGGTGACTTTCCTCTCCATTTACAAAGCTTCTATATTTATCTTGGACAATCATTCCTGAGAGTACAACCCTCGTATCTAAATTTGGAACGATGGGAAGAGAAGCAATTTCGGGAGAATCAGAAAAAATTCCTTCTGAATATTTAATTATAGGATTAATAATAGGATCAGGATAAACACCCAAAAATAGTGTCAAACTAGCCATAAATGCCATTGGAATTATTGCATATCTATTAACATCGCGTAACTTTTCAAAGCGAGGTGAAATTTTGCCAAAGAATATTTTTTTATACATCACTAATAAGTAAGAAGAGGTCAGGATAGTAGTTAGAATAGCAAAGGAAAACAAAACAACTCTAAACGAATCCATATTTTCGGTTCCCGTTTGTAAAGCACCAGTGAACATTATCCATTCAGCCATAAAACCAGTTGTTGGAGGTACTCCGATCATTGTTAGTACAGCGATCATTGCAAATGTTGCGGTATAAGGCATTTTTCTTGCAATACCTCCCAAATTGGACATACTTCTCGTGCCTGTTCGCAGTATTAAAGAACCGGCCATCAAAAAAAGAATTGTCTCACCAAGTGCATGAGGAATCCACATTAATGCACTACCTGTTATACCTAGCATACTTTGACTTCCTAATCCGAAAATTATGTAACCCATATGGCTGATACTTGAATATGCTAATAACTTTTTAATATCATCTTGCATTAAAGCCATGGCACCTCCATAAATCATAGTTATTACTCCCCAAAAGTTTATGTAAATACTATATTCAGAATAGGATATAGATAGAAGATCTATCCAAATTCGTAATAGTGCATAAACGCCTATAGCGCTCATTGGGCCAGCAATTAAAGCGGAAATCGGAGTAGGAGATTCTGCATAAGTATGGGGAATCCATATATGAAGAAGAAAAGCCCCTAACTTTACTGCAATGCCAATCACAACAGCGAATACAATAAGTGTCATCCATTGTGCAGGAATTTTTGACACATTGGATTTAATTGTTTCAAAATCAAAGCCTCCTGCAAATAAACCCATTGCAAGCATGCCTAGTAATAAAAGAACTGCACCTACATGTGTCCAAAAAAAGAACATAAGGGAAACCCTCTTTCTAGTTGAATAACCATAAAGTGCTATTAGAAAGAAGGCAGGAACAAGCATTAATTCAAAAAAAACATAAAATTCAATAAGATTTGTTGATAGAACTGTACCGACCATTCCCATACTAAATGTAAGAAAAAGGGCAAAATACAATCCCATTTGAGTATCTATATGTTGTTTATATGATGGCTCAATCCGGTACATGTTCTCAAGTTGTCCTCCTCCACTAGGAGATGAACTACTTTTACCTAATTCTTCCTCTTTAGAATTATTATTTTTATTATTATTATAATTGATAGAGGAAGGACTAGACATTTCTAGATTATCAAAATGTCCAGCAATTTTTCTGACCATATATTCTCTAGAAAATATTGCTATTACAGCTGATAAGATATATATGGTTACAGCAAATGGAATGCTAAATCCATCGAGTCTCAATCCGAAATCACCAAATTGGCTCCAGACATACGATTCTTCATAAACAGGATTTTCTTCTGAGATAGTCAATACGGGTATGACTAATAATATAGTAGATAGGAGTAATGTACCAAACGAAAACCACGTAACAAAGTTTGCTCCTCTTTTTTTTCCTAAAAAATAGGATAATGGAGCTAGTAATAAAGGTAGAAAAATAGAAGCCATTAATAATCCAGATTCAGAAGCCATAAGTTATTTCTCCTTGGAATAATTTATTAAAAAATACCATATTGTTAACCTCGCAAATATTTGTATTGGGTAACGTCAATATCTTTGTAAAGCCTATAAGCAATAATAATAATAGCTAAGCCAACAGCTACTTCAGCTGCTGCGATTGCAATTGCAAATAAGGCAAATATCTGTCCTTGTATATCTCCCAAATACCGTGAAAAGGCGATTAGGTTGAGATTTGCAGCATTTGCAATAATTTCTATAGCAAAAATCATTCTTATTGCATTTCGCTTAACAATAAGGCCGTAAACTCCTATACCAACTAGAATCAATGAAACAGTAACAAAGTTAATTAATTCGGTCATTCTTTATACTTGCTCCTGCTCCTCGTTTTTTGTGTCCAGATATCTCTTTTCATATTGTGGATTTGTAGTCGAAGTCTCGGAACGCTGATCACTGTCTTCCCTCCTTGCCAATGATAAGGCACCTATAATTGAACCTGCTAAGGTGAGCGCTAGCAATATAAATACTGGAGAGTAATATGTCAGCATCTCATTACCAATTTTATTAACAATCTTTTCCATCACAGGACTGAACTCAGCCCTTGAAAACAGCGAACTAAAAAGAAGAACTCCAATTCCTACCATCATTAATAATGAAAATATTAAACCAGCGATTCGTCTCCCCTTATCTTCCTCAGCAGAAAAGAGAGCCTCAGTTCTTACTAACATTACAATAAATATAACTAAAACAGCAACTGCCCCAACGTACACCGCAATTTGAAACATTGCAACAAACGGGGAATCTAGTAAAATAAAAAAACCCGCTATGCCAAGCATAGAAATAGCTAAAGCAATTGCACCGTAAATAATTTCTCGACTTTCTAAAGCAAATATTGCAGATCCTACTGTTAAGATAGATAAACCTATGAAACCAGCATCAGCCATGAGAAGCTCCTCGTTCACCAATCTTTACTTCTACTGTTCCATCATACTTTGGTTTGACTGCTAATTGTGCTGGTGTGTATATCAAATGTTCTTTAGTAAATGATGATAATTCAAAATCATCAGTCATGTACAATGCATAGAATGGACAGGCATCAACACACAGTCCACAAAATACGCATTTTCCATAATCAATTTGTGGCATTATACTCTTTTTATTTTGTTTCCATTTTTCAGGAACCTTTACCATTTCTATGGCTTCAGCAATACCTTCACATGTTATTGCACAGAGTTGACATCCAGTACATTTCTCATGGAAAAGAATATGTCGTCCTCTACTCCCTGCGATTCCTACTCCTCTCTTTGGGTCAAACTGGTATCCATCTCCAACAAACTTTAGCTTTTCCTCTGGAAATCGTAACGTAAATCTTTTCATTAGAAGATGTTTGGAACCAGATTCTATAGCTTTAATAAATCCGGTTGCTGTCGATGTTTTTTTAATGATTGATGATGATGACATTTATTACTGTAAACCTCCTTTGGAAGTACCTTTTTATCCATAATTGCTGTTAAATTAATAGACAGCATAAAAATATGATTCATACTCATTATATAATATACCAAAAACGTTATTTTACCTTTAGTAAATACATCTAATTCATTTATCTTTTCATTCTATACATAAATATTTAACAGCGTCATCATAAATATTATCATCACGAAGATACAACCTATATTGCCTTTTACAATCCAATTGTTTTCCAAAAACTCTTATCGGTGAATTATTTTCGAGAATGAAGTTAGTGAAATTTCATTCAATTATAATATATTTTAAATACCTGGTTAACAACAAATCAATACTTTCTGTCCACTATCCCTTTACCTTGATATTGTTTTCCAAGCCAATAACCTATTTTTGCTTTCTTATGAACAAAACCAACTTTAATATCTAACGTACCAGGTAGTACATGATTTGATTGGAATCTATTATTATATATTATAGCAAAAGTTATAGGATTATGTGACTAAAAAACTTCATAACTAGATTTTATGAAATTTAAAGCATTATAATTAGCAAAATAGGAAACTTCATAAAAGAAATTTAGAGATATATCATAATCATGAGATTGACTATATTTATTGCATCATTCTTTCTTTGAAGTTCTCTTAAATTGCCCAATTCTTCATAATCTTGGGAAAGATGAATAATTCATTTTATTATTCTATATTATATATAAAAATATTTGATAAATATTTGACTAACATAACTATAATGCAAGGTTAGTTTTTACCTTCACAAGAGTTTATTAGTTTCACAGCTTTATTTACATTAAAAATAGGTTTCTATTGTAAAATCAAAGCCAAGTTAGATTGTTCCAAACTATAGTATTTTGTAATGTACATACAGAACCAAAAAAATAATAATTAGCAAAAATTTCTTCTGACTTTTGACTCTTCAATTCTTTTAATACTATTAAGCTCATAGAGTTAAAATATAAGAAAGACGATTAATGGACGTGATGTTATAATAATGACTAAAAAGATTTTATTAGTAGATGATGAACCAGATGTTACTTATACAATAAAGAATATTCTAGAAGACAATGGATATAATGTGGATAGTTTCAATGATCCTATTTTAGCATTGAATTATTACAAAATCAATTTTTATGATTTAGTAATTCTTGATATAAAGATGCCAATCATGGATGGATTTGAATTATATACTAAAATAAGAGAAAAAGACTCTAAAGTAAAAGTTTGCTTTTTAACTGCAATTACAAGATTCAATGAAGAATTTAGAAAAATACGATTGGCATTGGGTAAAACAATCAATGAAGACTACTTTATTCAAAAGCCAGTCGAAATGGAAGACCTGCTTAAAAAATTAATTTCTATAATGAATATCTAAAAAATAAGATAGATAGATGCCATTTATATTAAAATAAATCTTTAATATTGTCTCTTTATTACTAAAGTATTGACTCTTATTTTAGCTGGGCTAGAGGCTAAATTTTAATAATGGACCTTTGAAATTATCTTAAATGACGATATCCTTTATTATAGATGTATATATAGTAATGTTGTTATTATAAATTCAGATAATAACAAATTTCATTCTAATACTATTAGAGAATTCAAAGTGATGAAGTTATACTTGAGAATTCAAAAGGAAATATAGTTGATAAGATATTGAATTAATAGTTATTTAATGAATAAAATCACTAATATTTATAATTATTAATGTTATTGTCATTATAGGATTATATTTTGTCTAGTTTGTAATTGCTTAAGGTTAGAATGGAAAAGCAGAGTATTGCAGTAGTTACTGGAACTTCAACTGGAATAGGATTTGAAACCTCTTTGTTATTAGCAAGAAATGGCTTTTATACATATGCTACAATGCGAGACACATTGAAGAGCGACAAAATTGAAAAAATTGCGAATAAAGAGAATCTTCCTTTAGAAGTTTTATCAATGGACGTTGATAATGATGATTCAGTAAGAAATGCCATAGAGAAAATAATTGATGAAAAACAGAAAATTGACATTTTGGTAAATAATGCTGGTTACGGTTTATTTGGAGCTTTAGAAGACATCTCAATAGAAGAAATAAAAAAACAATTTGAGACAAACCTCTTTGGTGCAATTAGAACTATTAAAGAAGTTCTACCTACTATGAGGGAACAGAAGAATGGAATAATCGTCAATGTAACGTCTATTGCCGGTGTAGTCGGAATACCTGCAGAATGCATATATGTAAGTACAAAATTTGCATTAGAAGGACTAAGTGAATCCATATCCTATGAACTTCAATCATATGGAATTAAAGTAATACTTATTGAACCAGGTGTTATCAATACTAATTTTGTACCAAATATTAAATTTCCAAATAAAACTAATGATAAATCACAACAAACTTTATTGGAGGAGGAAAAAGAGGGAGAATCAGAAATTAATTCCTCTAGCAATGACATTAAGAAAAAGAATTCTTTGTACTATTCCAATACTATAGATACATTTCTATCTCATTATTATCCTGCTATGAGGAATGCTCTTCTACCAAAAGAAGTCGCTACAGTAATACTTGAAGCAATTAAAAATGCTTCAAAGTCTTCAGAATATTTGTTTAGATATATAGTAGGAGGAGACGCTAAAACTTTTGTACAAGCAAAAAAGAATATGTCTGATTCACAATTGCATGAATTTATTTCAAATAAATTGCTAAGATAAGTTACCACCTAAAAATAAGTATTATTCTCTTGACTCTATGTTGGACCCTTTTAAAACCATTATAGATATTTACTATAAACTTTTGAATATGTAAGAATAAGCTTATTAAAATATTGAAAATTTATTGTCCATAAACTAGTTTTTTTAGTCAACAGTATAATATTACTATTCTTTAGAATGGGTATTACTCACCTTTTATTGTCATTCTCAGATAGTATGAAGCGGATTCCAAAAGGAACTATTCATCTTATTTGTTCTAATATTCCTAGACATATTATACATATTATGATTATTATTTGAACCAGGTTGGAAGTACATTAATTAATATTGAATATCCAACTTGAATTGGCAAATGAAAATTTAATTTTTTTCTTTATTTGTAAATTGATTCTGTAAAATATTTGTACTATAATTATCTTACATTTGACTATGATGTTAAACTCAAATAATTACATTAGTTATAAATATGAAATATAGGAATTAAACAGAAATATTGGGTAATATATTATAGGCACTTAATGGAGGAGCAACTCCTGCCGCCCAGCTTGCTAAATAGGTTTAAGCAACGTTATATTAATGCATATTTGCTGTTATACTTACTTCAAGAGCATCTTTAACATTTTTGGTAAATTCTAAAGTTGTATTTGTTGTATAACTATTGTATCTGCCAGAATTTCTAACATAATATAAATAATCTTTCATTTCGTTTTCATATATCAAAACATTATCTGCAATAACTACTGATTTATTATTGAGCAAACCATTATCTTCTACAAGTTTAAGATATTTAAGATAGTGATTTTTGACTGCATCTATGAAGACCAAGTCAAATATATAATCATTCTTAAGAGTAGGAATAATCTTTAAAGCGTCTCCAGTAATTACTTCTATTCTGTCTGATAATCCTGCTTTCTCTATACTCTTTTTTGCAATATTTGCAAGTTGCTGATCTATTTCCAAACATGTTACAATTATTTCTTTTTTATTATCCTTATTATCTTCATAGCTATTATTATTATTATTATTCATACTTAAGAGAAAATTTGCCATCAAAATAGCTGAATATCCATGCAAAGTCCCGATTTCAAGTATTTTTTTAGGTTTATACTTGTTGATGATATCTTCAATGATTTCTCCTTTTATGGGACCAATTGAGGGAAGAAAATTCTTTTCAGCAATCTCTTCTAATTCTGATAAAACATTTAATACTTTCTTCTTATTGGCATTAGCGTTATTATCATTATTATATCTATGATTTATCAAGATCTACATTTCTCACTCCATGTTATATAGATTATTTCTTAATTGTCAATTGATTCACATATGCCATTTTAAACAGCCATATCCTATAAAGCATCGGAAAGAACTTGATTTAATCTCTAAACAAAAAGAATAATTAATTCTCAAAGAATATTATTAATACAAGCAAATATTATTTAACAATGTTTTCAAGATGCATGAAAATTTACATAAAATGAAATTATCCACTTCTGCAGTCGTAGCAGTAGTTATGATTTTGTTGTCTCCTACCGTGGTTATTTTCTTTCCTCTGGTATCAGAACAACAACAACAACAACAACAACAACAACAAGAAAGTAAACCTGGTTCTATTTTGAAATTAGCAAAAGGAAATGTTTCTATAGATATTCCCATTGCTAAAGGATACATAGATGGCAATGTAGCATACTTTATTGCTACTGATGCTTCTGACAAACATGCTGTATCTTCTATTACAAACAATACTGGTTTTCC
>DAIPKY010000090.1:0-5922 GCA_036769505.1 Nitrososphaeraceae archaeon | reverse complement strand
TCTATTTTTGGAAAACAATGTATAGTAGTAGCAATAGATGTTAAAAAAAATTATTATGAGATTGATCCTAAGGCAACTCTAAAAGATAATTATGATCAGGAATTGAAACAAAATAAACGTTATTGGTTTGAAGTTATGATATATGGAGGAAAAGAAAGAACAGGCATAGATGCAATAAAATGGGCTAGAAAGGTTGAAAAACTAGGAGCAGGGGAAGTTCTTTTAACAAGTATTGATGCAGACGGAACTGAAGAAGGATATGATTTAGAATTGAATAAAATTATTTGTAGAAAATTAAGTATACCAGTAATAGCCTCTGGAGGATGTGGCAAACCAATACATATGTTAGAGGTTTTCCAAAAAACAAAGGTAGATGCAGCTTTAGCAGCATCTATATTTCATTATAAGAGGTCTACTATTAAAAATGTAAAACAATTTTTAAAAAGAAATAATATATACGTAAGAATATGATATTAAAATTACTTTTATTATATAGAATTATATATCTATATAATATTAGACCTAATATTAAAGGAAGATTAATTAAAAATTAATTAACTTATATTTTTTATTTATTTAAACCTTTTAAATTTCCTTCTTGTTCCAACTTATCAGCATGAGCCGCAATATATCTCCAAATTATATCTGCTTTTTCCGATTGAAAATCCCAAGGTGCAAGAAGCACTAGATCATTTTCTCTTATCCACATTCGTCTTTTTATCTTACCTCTAATACGACATGTACGTACTTTACCATCATTACATTTGACAATAACATTATCGCCTCCTACTAACTTTATAACTCTTCCAAACATTTCTCCTTCCTGAGGCATAACAAGCTCTTTTAATGCTGCCTCATTCAAAACTTTTCTTTTCCCTAATTCTAATCCTTCCTTAATATATAATAAAATAATGTAATTTAAAAATGTATTGTCTAATGATAAAAGATTTGGAAAAATCTAAAAGAAGTGAACAATCATACTGCAATTACATTAGTTTTTATAGTTAAATTAGTTCTGCAATAAAAATCATAAGTAAATTAGCCACAAGAATCTGTTATTAATAGCTATTAAGTATATATTCAATCCAATTATTTTCCAAGTATTACTATATCCCACCTATTACAATAAAAAATCATTTAAGGTATTGAATGAGATTAATGTACTACTAGTTCCTATTGAAGAGTACTTATAGTAGATTAATATCTATAACATATTCGTTATTGAAATATAAAATAACTTTTAAGAAGTTTTACTTGAAACGTGAAATATACAATAGATTATTTTCTCATGTATCGCTCATTCTTCTTAAGAACTAAATGATATTTCATTGGGTTCATCTTGATATACCTTGAAATATCAGATGATAAAGTTTGTGATAATATACATTCAATTTAACAATTAGGTAAAAGTAATTCATTTAAGTAAAAGAAATTACTATGGGTATAATATTGTATTTTATTCTATCTATATGATATAAATTTATTCGAATTATTAAAAACTATTAATAGTCAAAAGTTAATTTAGTTTTTTATATATATTTGATTGATTAAATAATAGTTATTCACAAATTAAAAAAAGAAAAACATTTCCATATAACTTTCATGAATGTTAAAGTTATATTAGAACAGTAACATAAATCAAGAAGAAAAGAAGTTCTTGTAAAAAAGAATGAAATATATGTTATTAAGGAAAATAAAAACAATTCTTATAACTGAAATGTTTATTAAAAAAATTTCATATTTTTATAGAGATGGATAAAAAATCAGTATATTGTTAAACAATTTAAATTTGTTTCTAAGGAAAACTCATATATATATAATCTTATGTCTGTTTTAGTGAGCACTTTAATCAATGAGATTTTATTTTGATTTTCGTTGAATCTTTATTCATTTTCTTAATATATCATATCATGTATAAATTGCGTTTGCGTGACTATATTAAAATTCATTAATTGTTTTTGGTAAAATAATAGAAGATGAATTTAATTTATAAATTCAAATTCATTATACTATTCCAAATACAAAATATAGTATAACCATAATTATTCCTATGACTAGAAGAATAGATCCGATAATATACAATAGCCTTGCTGGAAGCGAGGGAATGAACCTATTCAAAACTAACAAAATTATTCCAATTATAATTAATGCAATTCCTGTTTCTAATGATACCATTTCTATCCTATTATAATTATCAATGTTTATATCTCTTATAGTATGATAGTATAGATTTATAATACAATAAATATTAAGTAATTTCCAATCAAAATATTTATAGAATTACTCTTATATCTCATTAAGAAATCTGAAATAATAGATATAAAGTATTCAAAAATTGCATAATAAAATAAAAATATACAAAATAATATATCTTGTCTCCCTTTATCCATAACTAATATTGAGTTACATTACATTATTTACTATTTTATATATACTATTATATAGGTTGATCAAATCGGAATCTATTAGAATTCATGGTAAATAGAGAATTAGAACATAAAATTCATCGATAGGATATTATATTTAGCTAATAGTTTTATTTTAACGTCTATGAATCAAATTGAACTAAAAAAATTATTTAAGAGCTCAGTTAAAAATGGTCATATCAATAATAACCATCTTATTCCTTTTTTAAATTCCCATACTCATGAGATTAAGATTAAGGAGGAAGGATATTTTCGTAATTTTGATTTAGTAATTGCATTAATTAATAAAGAAAATAAACCAAAAAAAACAAATTGTAAATATTTTGATTTAGAATATGATATTCAACATAATATTCTTATGAGATCACAGCAATTTACTGAATTCTCTAAACTCGAGAAATGTAGTATTGAAAATATAACATTTATACCAGTAGAGATAAAATCCGATAATGACGTACTCGATGAGCGACTTCCTAATCAAATATTAAATGCTATTCTTACATTTGGTAGATCATATTTAGTAATAGACAAAAAATATGTTTTAAATAGAAATTTGCAAATATTAAAACTTCTTCCGACAACAATAATAGGATATAGTGGAAAAGAGGACTACTTTGAAATATTATCTATATTTAATAGATGTATAATGAATGGCATATTTAATATCCCAAAGAGAAGTTTTATGAAATTGCTAATAAACAATAATATAACTAATAAAATATCAGAAATGGTTAAAATATATCATAGCCTTATAACTTTAGAACAAATTAATCAGAAACTTGTATTTAACTATCTTTTCAGCTCAGAAGAAAATTTGGATTTAGATTTTTTGTTAAAAGAAGAAAGAGATTTTTTGAAACAATTTTATAATTTTTCTACATTACCTTCAGAAAAAACCAATAAAAAACAAATTAAAAAATTAATCAAAGATAGTAGAAATTATTTAATTACTGATTTTTTGTAATCATCTATGTATATTATTAAAGAATTTATAATTATATTATAGCCTCTATAGCTTATAATAAAATGCTACATATTGTATCAATTAGTAATTTAGATTCTTTTAAGTATAATTTGTTTGGAAATTGATTCATTTTTTATTATTATTAAATATCTAGCTAATGTTATCTATCTTTTTTCTATAGCAACTCCTTATTCGAAAATATTTATATAAATATTGTCTAATATCTATCTTAATATTTAGCATATTTATATATGTAAAAGAATATTACCATAGTAACTAGGCACGACTGCAGGTGACAATAAATGAGTAGAAGTCATAGAAATACCAGATATTAATTAATCCAAACAAAAAGACATTTAAACTCTACTATTGCGCCAAATACTTTAAGTTCTTTGTTTCTTTTGATATAAACTGCAAGTAGTTTTTACTTAACATAGGTAAACCAGAGGCCCATATTCAAAACCAACAATAACATTTGGAGAGTTAGCACTCAAATTTGGTTTCATTTCCAATAATAAAATAAATGAAAATACTTCTTAAATATCTGTGTCACTGATCATTCTAATTTTTTAATGCAATTTAACACTCACAGTTAAAGATTTTGTTTTGCACATATAGCAAAACCTGTATGTGCACAATCATCAGTATTACATAAAATACAGAATGGGACGCCATCGGTGAAAACAATCTCAATATCTAAATTGTGAAGATTATCGTGAAGTAACAATTTGTTATTCTTCTTTTCAAATGCTATAAGGGTTAATTGAACATTCTTGTTACTATCTTCACTATTTCCTTCCTCAATTGACAACCATTGACTAAAACATTCTATACCTTCTTCTAGGTTGTTGTTTTTAATTTCAAATATACCAGAGTTGTAGATACTTTTGGTTTTGGATACTATAGGCATTTAATTTATTGTTCCTCTCTCTTTCTTTCCATTAGAAAGAATTGAAATTTATACAATTTTTGCTATTATTATAATAATAGAACTACTATTTCAAAGTATCCTTTGAAATAATAATAACTCTTAAATATTAGTTGTAGAAAAGTTTTTGCCTTCATAGGTTAAATCTGATGTTGGAACGTTATATAGAATGCTATGGATGTAGTTACGATGGATAATGTGCCCATTTTTTTCTGAAGATTTAGCACAGATATGGATCTTATATTATTCGAAAATTTTTGATTTTGTTGAAATAGATTCTACTTTTTAAAAAATACCGTCTCAGTTTATGGTTAACAACTGGAATAAAAGAACACCAGAAAATTTTAAATTTGCTATTAAATTTCTAAAAATTATAACTCATGATTAACGTCTAAAAAATGTAGAAAAGGATATATAACAATTTTTGGACGATGGCAACTTTATGAAAATAAATTCATTATTAAAAATATAACAAATTTTAAGTGAGTCAACAGCATTATCAAAGGTTTTGCTGGATTAAATTTTTTATCTTTAATAATGATTTTTGTTCTAATGTTGTACTAGATAAATGTAGTATAATTTTCTTATGTAATCTTAATAATAAATACCTGCTACTCAAGCTTATGAACAAACTTTTTAACCTATTATTAATTCCATTCAGTTTAATAATTTTATATGTTGTTTTTACTGGCTGTATATCGATTATCTATGCTGAGGTATTTGAATTCAATGAAGAAGACTATTATGCCTCAGACCAAAGCATTTCAGAAAAGAATCCAGCAAATTCTGAGGATATAGATAAAGAGAATTGTATAAATAACCAAATCCAAGCTGTTTTGTCATTCTAATAATGATTTAAGTTCTGATCCTTATTCTTCAGAATTTCACTTTGTAAAAAAATTTGATAGGGATGGAAATTTGATAGATAGTTGGGGTACGGTCGGATCTAATGATGGACAATTTCTACATGCTCATGGAATAACTATTGATTCTCAAGATAATGTATATGTGAGTGATGCAGAAAATTGCAATATCCAGAAATTTGACAGGGATGGAAATTTTATTACGAAATGGGGTACAAAAGGAGTAGGCCCTAGTAAGTTTTTGCAACCTGAAAGTATGGCTGTAGATTCTTTGGATAATGTTTATGTTGCAGAATATTCTGGAAAAAATATACAAAAATTTGATAGTGATGGAAAATTCTTGAAAATGTGGGGTAAAGAGGGTGAAAAGATAGGTGAATTCAAAAAACCATGGGGTGTGGCCTTGGATTCGAAAGATAATGTTTATGTTAGCGATCAAGCACTTCCTAGAGTGCAAAAATTTGATAGTGATGGTAACTTTATTACAATGTGGGGAAAAGAAGGCTCTAAGGAAGGCCAATTTGTACATCAACATGATATAACAGTAGACTCCGATGATTATGTCTATGTCACTGATGGTAGACAAAATTCTAGAGTCGCAGTATTTGATAGTGATGGAAAATTCTTGAAAATGTGGGGAAGTGAAGGCTCAAAGAAAGGCCAATTTATCGAGGACCATGGTATAGTTGTTGATTCTGAGGGTAACATCTATGTAGTAGACACAAGAAATGTCAGAGTGCA
>DAIPKY010000289.1:0-1969 GCA_036769505.1 Nitrososphaeraceae archaeon | reverse complement strand
AAATTTGCTTTAGAAGAATTAAAGAAAAAGAATGTAGAAGTTATTTTGAATAATAAAGTTATTGATGTAAAGTCTATAATACAAGGTAATGAAGAGAAAGAAAATCAAGTAAGTTTACGTGGTCCAAAAAAAATCATGTTAAAAGATAATAGTTACATAATAGCGGATACACTTATTTGGACTGCAGGGGTTGTGGCAGAGAAATCTGTTATTGATATTTCTTCCTGTGAACATGATAAAAGCGGTAAAGTTGTAACTGACAAATATTTGCAAATAAAAGGACACAGAGATGTCTATGCTATAGGCGACTGTGCTCATATAATAGAACCTGATTCAGGAAAACCCTGTCCACCCACTGCTCAACATGCTATCCGCGAAGGACAAATTACAGCAGAAAATATAAGTTCATCTATAAAAACAGAGTTAAAATTTCAAAATACCGTAGAAAGAAAAGAGAAAGAAAAGAAAAGAGAAATCATCGAATCTAACAAAAAAGAATTTTCATATAAAACTAGAGGAATAATGGCCACAATAGGAAAAAGAAATGGAGTAGCCATGATTTTTGGATATTCAATAAAGGGAATTTTTGCATGGGGAATATGGAGATTTTTTTACTTGACTCATTTACCAACTCTAGAAAATAAGTTACGCGTTATGATAGATTGGGGAATAGATATGATGTTTGGAAGGAATTTAACAAGATTAAAATCACCTATTGAAACAAAAGATATGGTATACAGAAAGGATATTGATAAATAATTTATAAATATCAAAGAATATTTACATAATGGTTATAGTAATTACTTCCTGCTTGAATTATTTTAGAAAACTATTAAATAATTTGTAGACACGAAATTGCATTTCGAATGCCTTCTGTTAAATAATTTAATGCAATCAAATCTACTTCATTTTTATTAGTTTTTAAATCTTTTGCATTAGGTGGAAAATTATTAGAACTTCATCTATAATAATTTAATTTATACTGTGAATGAATCGAGATAAGAAAAGATGAAAGTATAAGTGATATGTAAATAATATGTATAATAATAATGATGATTTAATTTATGATTATTTTTGATTATTTTCTTTTTCTATATAGGATATATTTCTCAATAATCTTCTAAACCAAAATCAAATAGCATATTTTGTTCCTTTTTTATTTATTGGTTTCAAAATTAATTGCTTTTTTACAATTCTTCCATAATAGGTCTCCTTCAAAGTATAATGGGATCACCAATATAGGATTGCCAGAGTTATCATCAATCCATGCTTTACATGTATATGAGCATGTCTATGAATATTTTCTCAAGTTCATTTCCTGGATTTTTAGTTTCAAGAGTATAATTTCCATTTTTGTCAGATATAACTTTGCCACTCCGATTAAAACTGACAATATCATATCTTCAATTAGAATCTGCTTGCCAAAAATCCAGTATTGCACCATTAATAGGCTTGTATGTAAAAAAGTTTAGAGCTTTACTAGTTATTACTATCTTTTTCCTTTCTATTCCTTTAGCAAATGCTTCTTTTTTTGAGGGAGAGAACCTCCTTTATAAAATGGGCCTTGAGTTGTAGTGACCGTGAGTTCACAAGAGGATTTTATTTGCCCTGATTTAGTAACAGCTACTATAGAACTATCTGTAGTAGTGTTTTGTGCTAGAGATTGAAAGAAGTTGCTAAGATGGATATGAAAATAATAACTATAATAAAAGGAATTACTGTATATTTTTCTAATAGTTTTCAATATTAGCATCTCATTAACAAACCTATAACTATTTCTCAGTGAAAAACAATATCTTTTCGGAAGTAAACAAATTACAATTGATATACTATAGCCAATACCAATTGAAGATTATTTCCCAAGTTCTTATAGATAGATAGATTATTATGCTTTTACTGAGTTGAAATGGATATATGGTGTGTAAGGGAATATGTTCACGCCATAAAGCAATTAGGCCTTCAACTGGTC
>DAIPKY010000288.1:0-1979 GCA_036769505.1 Nitrososphaeraceae archaeon | reverse complement strand
CATGTTCCTTTAGAGGGCATATATAGAGTGACAGGATATAGAAGAAACCTCTTTTGTTTTGGTATGTTGTTGAAGTATTATGAAAATCATTAGTACAATCACCGAAACTTCTTACATGACTAAAGAAGAGATTGATAAATTCCTTGAAAGCAAATTGATGTTGCTTATCTCAACTATTGATGAAAAAGGCGAACCTAACATACAACCTGTCTGGTTTTACTATGATAAAAATAGAGAAAAATAGAGAAAAATCTCCTTGTAACAACATCTAAAATAGCCAAAAAAACTCAAAATCTTCGTAATAAACTAGGTCTGTATTTTCCATAGATGATGGGAATTTTCTGTATAAAGGAGTATGTGATTGATTAAATTACCATTTAACTATTTAGAGTAAATCATAACAATTAGAAAAATAATAATAATCATTACCAATAAGATAATTAGTTATATATGAAGATACTTAATGCTGGACCAGGTTTCAGCCAACCAATGACAAAAGATGAAATTATAACATTTCTTACTTCCGGAAAAAGGAATATCTATATTGCTACATTAGATGAAAAAAATGAACCCAATATTCATCCTGTATGGTATGTTTTTGATCCATCTAAAGAAAAATTATACATTGAAACATCTAAATATTCAAAGAAAAAAAAGAATTTAGAAAATAATAAAATAGTATATTTTTGTATAGATGAACCCAATATTCCCTATAAAGGGGTGAGGGGAAAAGGAAAGATAAAGATAAACGAGAATATTGATACTGTTGTTCCTATCTGCGAAAACAATATGAAAAAATATTTGGGAAGTTTAGAGCATCCAATGGCAAAGGAATTGGTTAATCTTGCTAAAAAAGGTGAATCAGTAGCAATAGAAATCTCACCGTTGTATTTTTCAACATGGGATGATAGCAAAGTAAAAAGAAAGCCATAGCCATCATCTATTAATGAGTTAATCAGATACATAATAGAAGAAGGCTATGGGTATGATGCTATCTCGTATTAGGTCTGAGATATACAATCATCGATATTATAATATTTAATAATTTGAGACAATTTCATCATTATTGTTATATTTATTTAGTAAGAAAAATGAAGTAATTGCCATAGCCATCATGACATAATACTTGGGAGGAGAGAAGAAATCACGACGACTCTGACTATTTGAAACCTCAAGATACTTTGTCTATAAGAGTGTTATAAATATAAATTCATTTTATAATATTTAGTAGTTGATCAAAATGATGATGATTTATTTTTATAATGCCATAGCCCTATATGAAGGAGCAATCAGTAGAACACGAGGCTATGGCCAATGATTGGTTTGCAGATATTTTTCCATTCTCTTTCTTGAAGATTGTTATATATAGATACAATATGTTATTTAATAATTGTAGACTATTATTTTGTTTATAGATAATTATAACAATAGCCATAGCCCGGGAGAAACCAATACAAATCTTCAAGAAGTACTAGTTATTGACTATGGCTATTCGAAGGTCCATTCAGAGATGTTAAGAGTGTAAATTTATTAGTTTTATAATATTTAACAATCTGTGAACTAAGTTAATCAATGTGTAGTAATAATAAATAAATTGTCATAGCCGAATTCTCGTAAAATCCTGGCTGTGATAATCATATTTTATTCAGACGATGACAATTATTATGATTTTTCCATTTTTGCTGAGAAATGTTTTTTGACAGACTTAGTAATTTCAATCATATTGTGTCTATTATATTTATCAATATCTGTAATCCTACGGTTACGTTATAGTGCATGATAACGTAACGATAACTATTATTTTTACAACAATAGTAAAAAGAGTTACTTTTTTTTCTTTTAAATCAAAGAATAGTCAGGTTTGTTTATTATTGTTAAATCATTATCTTCTTCTTTATTTTTTGTATCTTTGTTATTGTTGGTGATGCCATTTTATTCAGATCTTTAAAAATCAAAAGAATAGTTATATAATTTAAATT
>DAIPKY010000287.1:0-1979 GCA_036769505.1 Nitrososphaeraceae archaeon | reverse complement strand
ATCTAAACCTTTTAGAAAAATTGGTATAGATTCTTGTTGGATAGGGAATGGATTTTTATATCCATGTTCATTGAGTGCTTTGACAATTGGAGTACTAACTCCTAATTCTTGAAATGACGATTCCATTTTATTTTTTTCACTTTTTAATAGTACAAAAGCACGGAAAAAATGAGAAGTAATCAGTATTAACTTAACAAATCTGCCGAAATTCTCTTGTTAAAGTATATTTGACAAACTGACTTATAAGGTATACTAATCTCTAAACTGGAGAATACTTAAATACTATGATAGTTTGTCTAAAAAATTACTAATAGAAGAATTCATGGTTTTAGGATATCTTATCATAATTATCTTATAGTAACTTGTTGTGTACACAAAAAGAAACATAGTAATACTAGTATAAGCTATGAAAATAAATAATTAAACTAAATTTTCTCCATAATTTTTAAATTTAGCAAGTTCTAGTATTTAGATAGAACAGAAATGAAATGAAGATACCTCAAAGATGTAATATGAAATTTAGTAATTTAATTCTCGAGTATTTACTTGTGTATTAATGAGAATAGGAGAATAGGATACAATAAGAATACCTAATTGTATTAGTTTAATCAACGAATATATATATATAATTTTCTAAATAGAAAATGGAGTTAAATTTCTCTATAATACAGATGATACAATGGAGGATATTATTATATGTATTTTAATCACCTCTTGAGATTTCATAGGACTTAACAACAATGTGATATTACATATCATTAATTCCAAAAGTTTGAAAACATATATTACATTTAAATTTCTCTTTACCAGGATTGTTAGAAATAATCTCTAATTGACTTTTCGTCCTACATCTAGGGCATTTTCCATAGACAGTCTTTCGGGCTATAAGAATTTTGTTATTTACCTATATATATATTATAAGTAAAATACAATGGAAATCAAACAGATTGTAAAAATCTCTGTAATATTTTTCCAAATGAAGCTATAACATTCTTTTTGATAAATTTAAATAAATATTTGTATGCAGTTAAAAACTCTTTAGTTTCTTTGCTATAGTCAAATATTTTGTTGCTTCGGAATTCATTCCAAGCTTTTCAAGAGCTTTACCTTTTCCATAATAAGCATCAACATAATCAGGATTTATCCTTATTACTTGATCATAACATTTTATTGCTTCCTCATATCGTTCTAGACAATCAAGTGAATAACCCTTTCCATAATATGCGGTTATATATTCACTATTTCGATAAATTACTTCATCATAATAAATAATTGCTTCTTCATATTTATCTAGACTACCAAGTGCAACTGCCTTATTATAATAAGCGTCAACAAAATCAGGATCTAATCTTATTACTTGATCATAACATTCTATTGCTTCCTCATATTGTGAAACATTTGCTAAAGTAATTCCTTTATTGTAATAAGTCTTAGGAATACGAGAGTCGACATTGATGGCTGTATCATAGTAGTAGAGTGCATCATCATATCTACCTAATGCTGCAAGTCCAATACCTTTATTATTTAAGGCATTAATATCATATGGTTTGATATTCAATGCCAAATCATAATAGTAGATCGCATCTTCATATTGCCCTAGACTCGCAAGTGCAACACCTTTATTGGTTAAAGCATTTATGTCGTCTGGTTTTATACTTAAGGCCAAATCATAGTAATAAATGGCATCTTTCGCTTTATTACTGTTAGCAAGTGCAACACCTTTATTGTTTAATGCACGTATATCGTCGGGGTTAGTTTTTAAAACTTCTTCGTAAGATTCAGCAGCTTTTTCGTATTGGCCAATTTTATTTAAAGCATATCCTTTTTCATTTAAAGCATTGATATTTCTCGGCTTCATAGTTAGTGCTTGTTCAAAAGATTTTATTGCCTCGTAATATTTTTCTAAATTGTTGAGGGCAAGACCCTTCCTATACCATGCTTCAAAATAATTTTTATCAAGATTTATTGCTTGTTCAAAG